>QHSB01000693.1 GCA_003220335.1 Candidatus Rokuibacteriota bacterium | reverse complement strand
CAGCCCAGACGATGCAGGTGCCAGAAGACCTTCATGAGGCGCACGGGGTCGCGCCGCAGCACCTCGGGATCGCGGTCGGCGCGGTGCAGGCGGCCGTCGAAGAAGACGAGGCCATCGGCCAGCGCCTGCTGGCGCTGCCGCCGCTCGGCGGAGCCGCGGGCCCACAGCGTCTCGTGGCAGCGCGCGATCAGCCGCTGCGACACGCGGTGGATGGCGCGCGCGTTCAGGTAGTACTCGCGCATGAAGCGCTCCACGCCGAGCGCGTCGCCCTCGTTCTCGTAGCCGAGATTCTTGGCGATGCGCGGCTGCAGCTCGCGCGAGAGCACGTCGTTCTTGTGGCCGGAGAAGAAGTGCAGCTCGTTACGCACGCGCCAGAGGAAGGTCAGCGCGCGGTCGGCCGCCTCCTGCTCGTGCGGCGTGATGAGCCCGCGATCGGCCAGCTCGCGCAGCGTGCGCGCGCCGAACTTGGCCGCCCCCAGCCACATGGCCGTGTGCATGTCACGCAGCCCGCCCGCGGACTCCTTGATGTTCGGCTCGCCGATGTAGGGCGAGGCGCCGTGCTTGCGGTACCGCTGCTCGCGCTCGGCCAGCGTGGTGGCCAGGAACTGCTCGAAGTCGCGCCGGTAGACGTTGTCGCGCAGCACGCGTCCGAAGCGCGCGAACAGCTTCTTGTCCCCGACCACGAGCCGGGCCTCCTGCATCGAGGTGCGGCTCGGGAAATCGGTGCGCGCCATGGCCACGCAGTCCTCCAGTGAGCGCAGGCTGTGGCCGACCTGTAGCCCGAGGTCCCAGAGCGTGTAGAGCAGCTCCTGCATCACGCGCTGCACGTACGGCGAGAGCTCGCCGTCGTAGACGATCATCAGATCGATGTCGCTCGAGGGGTGGAGCTCGCCGCGGCCATAGCCGCCGAGCGCCACCAGGACGAAGGGCGTCGGCGCCAGCCCCGCCGCCTCCGCGTCCGCGCTCGCCAGGTGCGCGAGCGAGCCGACGAGGTCATCCATGAAGCGCGCGTAGGTGCGGACGGAGTCTTCGCCCGAGGCGCCCTCGGCATGGCGCCGCTTGAGCGCCTCGAACCCCTCGGCGAGCGCGCCGCGGAAAAAGTCGAGCCGCCGGCGACGCCGATCCTCGGCGCGCTCTGCCCCGGCCTCGGCGCGCCGGGCCCGACGATAGAGCTCGGGCGGCATGACGAGGTCGAGCGTATCAGTCCGCGGCAATTAATGTCAATGCGGACGCAGAGTTAGACCCAGGCGGCGCCTCCGTCGCGTGCGCGAACGATCAGCGTACAATACGCCCCGTGCGAAAGATCTGGCGCACCGCCGTCGAAGCTGTCACGCCCTACGAGGCGGGCAAGCCGCTCGAGACGCTCATGGCCGAGCTCGGACTGACCGACCTCGTGCGGCTGTCCGCCAACGAAAACCTGCTCGGGCCCTCGGCGCGCGCGATCGAAGCGGTGCGCCGCGAGGCCGCGAGTATCCATCTCTATCCCGACGGCGGCAGCGGCGCGCTGCGTGACGCGCTCGCGCGCCAGCTCGGGATCTCGCCCGACCAGATCGTCGTCGGCAACGGCGCCGACGAGCTGATCACGCTCATCGCGCTGGCCGCCTTCGAGCCCGACGACGAGATCGTGATGCCGCATCCCTCGTTCGAGCCCTACGCGACGGGCGCCAACATCGCCGGCGCGCGCACGGTGCCGAGCCCTCTCGCCGGCTACGAGACCGACCTCGACGACATGCGCCGCCGGGTGACGCCGAGGACGAAGGCGATCTTCCTCTGCTCGCCGCACAATCCGGCCACGACGATCATCCGCCGCCACGCGCTGCTCGCCTTCCTCGATGCGCTCGGCGACGATTCCCCGCTCGTCGTGCTCGACGAGGCCTACCGCGACTTCGTCGACGACCCCGAGTATCCCGACGGCGTGTCGCTGCTGGCGCGCTACCCCCGACTGCTGGTGCTGCGCACGTTTTCGAAGATCGCCGGCCTGGCGGGGTTGCGCGTGGGCTATGCCATCGCCTCGCTCGAGACGATCGACCGGCTCAACCGGGTGCGCGCGCCCTACAACGTGAACCGGCTCGGCGCTCGAGCGCCGCGGGATCGGCTTCGCGCCGTCGCAGGCGAACTTCATGCTGGTCCGGGTCTCCGACCCCGGGCGCGTCCGCGACCGGCTGCTGCGCGGCGGGATCCTCGTGCGCGACGGCGCCGCCGTCGGCTTCCCGGGCCACCTTCGCATCACGGTCGGCACGCGCGAGATCAACGAGCGGCTGCTGAAGCTGCTGGACGAGTGATGGCCAAGAACGTCGCGATCGTGCACCACGCGGACCGCCGCACCGACGTCCACATGCCGTATGCGCCCGGCATCGTGGTGACGCGCGGGCGGCTCGTCTTCCTGTCCGGCGTGACGGCGGCCGCCGTCTATCACAGCCATCCCCACCGCGACGAGGAGTTCGACCTGCCGCCCACCATGCGCGAGCAAGCCGTGCTGGCCATGGAAAATCTCAAGAAGACGCTCGAAGCCGCGGGCTGCGGCCTGCCGGACCTGGTCTCGGCCACCCGCTTTCTCACCGACGTTCGCGAGCAGGACGACCTCAACCGCGTCTGGGCCGATTATCTCGAGGGCCACCTCCCGACCACGACGACGGTGGAGGTCTCGCGGCTGGCCACGCATCCGCGCTGCAAGATCGAGATCAGCGCCATCGCCGTCACCGACGACGACGACTCACATGGGGGCCCCGACATGGCCCCCTACTCACATGGGGGCCCCGACATGGCCCCCAAACCCCCAACGCTCGGGCCGCCCCGGCGTAGCCGGCGCGGCCCTCGATGACCCGCAAACCCCCAATGCTCGGACCGCCGCGGCGACGCCGTCGCGGTCCTCGATGAGCGGGCTCGCCTTCGTCGGGCTGGGGGCGATGGGCAGCCGGCTCGCGCGGCGCCTGCTCGAGGCCAAACACCCGGTCACGGGCTACAACCGCACGGCCGCCAAGGCCCGCGCGCTCGAAGCCGCCGGGCTGAAGCTCGCGCCGTCGCCGCGCGCGGCCGTCGAGGGCGCCGTGGCCGTCTTCAGCATGGTCACCGACGACGCCGCGCTGCGCGCCGTCGCGCTGGGCGAGAACGGGATCGTCGCCGGGCTCGGCCGCGGCGCCGTATGGGTCGAGATGAGCACGGTGAGCCCGGCCGTCACGCGCGAGCTGGGCGCCGTCGTCGCCGCCCGCGGCGCGGCCATGCTCGACGCGCCGGTCTCCGGCAGCACGATCACCGTCGAGCAGGGCGCGGCGTCGATCGCGGTGGGCGGCGAGCGCGACGCGCTCGAGCGCGTCCGACCCTATCTCGCCGCGATGGCGCCGGGCGGCATCACCCACGTCGGCCCGCTCGGCCTGGCCAAGACGATGAAGATCGCGACCAACCTCGGCCTGGCCGTCCAGATGCTCGCGTTCGCCGAGGCGGTCCTGCTCGCCGAGAAGGCGGGCATCGCGCGCGAAACGGCGGTGGAGGCGCTGCTGAAGTCGGTGATCGCCTCGCCGATGGTGAAGTACCGCGGGCCATACGTCGTCGGCACCATGGCGCGCGAGGCGTGGTTCAACGTCGGCATGATGCAGAAGGATCTCCAGCTCGCGCTAGACCAGGGCCATGCCACCGGCGTCACGCTGCCCACCACCGCGCTCGCGCAGCAGTGGCTGACGATGGCGCGCGGCCTCGGCCTGGGCGAGCGCGACTTCGGCGCGCTCTTCGACGTGCTGGCCGGACTCAGCGGATTGCCGCCCTCCCCGAACACGTAGAGAGAGGACCCATGGACTTCGAGTACACGCTCGAGCAGGACACGTTCCGCAAGGAGTTCCGCGGCTGGCTGGCGGCGAGCCTGCCGGCCGATCTGCGCGTCGACGATCCGGTCGACGATCGCGTCGCCTCCACGCGCGAGATGTTCGAGCGTCGCGTGGCGTGGCAGAAGGCGATGCACAAGGCGGGCTGGGTCGGCATCGCGTGGCCTGGGGAGTACGGCGGGCGTAACGCCTCGATCATCGAGCGCGTGATCTGGGACGAGGAGTACTCGGCGGCGCACGCGCCGGTGCTGCCCGGCATGGGCCTCAACCTCGTGGGCCCCACCATCATCCACTGGGGAAGCGACGCGCAGAAGGCCCGGTACCTGCCGCGCATCCTGAGCGCCGACGAGATCTGGGCGCAGGGATTCTCGGAGCCCGGCGCCGGCTCCGACCTCGCCAGCCTGCGCACACGGGCCGAGGACAAGGGCGATCACTTCCTCGTCAACGGCCAGAAGGTGTGGACCTCGGGCGCGCAGTACGCGGACTCGATCATCCTGCTCGTGCGCACCGATCCGAGCGTGCCCAAGCACAACGGCATCTCGTGCCTGCTCGTGGACAT
>QHSB01000692.1:2730-4185 GCA_003220335.1 Candidatus Rokuibacteriota bacterium | reverse complement strand
GATACGGCGTCGCGAGGAGAATCGTCATCCCCTGCGTCGAGAGCTGCGCGAGCGCGTCCCAGAACTCTCGACGCGACACCGGATCGACGCCCGTCGTCGGCTCGTCCAACAATAATATTTGCGGCTCGGCCACCAGCGCGCAGGCCAGCGCGAGCTTCTGCTTCATGCCGCCGCTGAGCCGGCCGGCGAGCCGGTCCATGAAGCGCGCCATGCCGAACATCGTGAGATAGCGCTGCCCGCGCCGCTCGATCTCTCTCACGGGCACGCGCCGTAGCTCGCCGATGTAGCGCAGGTTCTCTGCCACGCTGAGGTCCTGATAGAGGCTGAACGCCTGCGTGAGGTAGCCGACGTACGCGCGCGCCTGTCGCGCCGGCTGGCCGAGCAGATCGGCGGTGCCGGCCGTCGCCTGCATCACGCCGCCCAGGATCTGGAACGTCGAGGTCTTTCCCGCGCCATCAGGCCCGATGAGCCCGAAGATCTCGCCCGCCCGCACGTCCAGGTCGATGCCACGAACTGCCTCCACGGCGCCGTAGCGCTTGGTCAGCGCCCGCGTGCGGATGGCAACGTCTTCGATCATCGTCGCGCCTGGCGCGTGGGCCAGTCGCCGCCATCGACGAGGATCTCGCCGTCCGCGGGCATGCCCGGCTTGGCGAAGCCGACGGCGCTCTTGAGCCGCAGCTTCACGCCGACCACCTGTTTCACGCGATCCTCGCGGAAGTAGGTGTTCTCCGGCGTGAACGACGCCTGAGGATCGACGCGCAACACGTAGGCGTCGATGGGCTTCGCCGGCGCCGAGTCGAGATAGACCCGTGCCGGCTGGCCCACGCGGACGTGCCCGATCTGCCCTTCGGGAACGAATGCCCTGAGGTAGACCTCGGCGAGGTTCACGAGCGTGATGATGGCCGTACCCGCCATCACGACCTCGCCGGGCTCGGCCGTTCGCGTGGCGACCGTGCCGTTGAACGGCGCGATGACGCTGAGGTCCTTTCGGTTGGCGCGCGCCTCTTCGAGCTGGGCCCGCGCGCGTTCGGCCTCGGCCTGCGCGGCGGCGATGTCGGCCTGCGCCTGGAGAATTTGCCCCTGCACGGCCACCACCTGGGAGGAGCGAATGGCCGGGTTGACGAGATTCGCCTTCGCCGCCGTGAGCGCGCCGCGCGCCGCTTCGACCTGGCGCTTCTGCGCGGCCACGATCGCCGCCTGCGCCTCCTCGTTTCTCTGGGCCCGCTGCGCCTCCTGCTCGGCGACCAGCTCCTTCTTGAACAGGCGCGTCATCGCCTCCCGGTCCCACTTCGCCTGCGCGTAGGAGGCCTCGGCCTGCGCGAGCTGCGCCTCCGCCGCGGCGAGCTTGCCGTCCGCCTCGTTGACGCGGCCTTCGGCATCGGCCCGCGACTGATCCACACCGAGCCGGCTCTGCCGCAGCGACTCCTCGAGCACGGCGATCTGATGCTGGGCCAG
>QHSB01000692.1:0-2622 GCA_003220335.1 Candidatus Rokuibacteriota bacterium | reverse complement strand
CGCCGTCGCGCGCTCATCCGTCTTTCTGGGGGCCCCGAAATGGCCCCCAGACCCCCAGCGCTCGGACGCGCCCCGGCGGAGCCGTGGCGCGCCTCGGAGTCGCTTCCCGCCGGCCCCGAAATGGCCCCCAGACCCCCAGCGCTCGGACGCGCCCCGGCGGAGCCGTGGCGCGCCTCGGGGTTGTCACACGATGTCTCATCGCCGCCGTCTCGCGTGCGTCGAGTCGGCGGCCAGCCCGTACGTGAGCAGGTCCTGGATGTGCTTGACGTACGCCGCGGCGTCCGGCGGCTTGATGGCGGGGCGCCGCATGGCGAGCACGCGCTCGCGGAAGCGCGCCGTGGCGAAGAAGAACACGAGACTGCCGACGAGGCTCAGGTGCGTCAGCAACGGATCGACGGGCCGGAAGTCGCCGTCGCCCACGCCGCGCGCCACGATGCGCTGCACGGCGCCCAGGATCCGCGCGGGCTTGTCGATGAGCTCCGGGTCGAGGTGCGTGCCGCCCGCCACGACCTCGCGCAGCATCATCGAGCAGAAGTGGGGATGGCGCCGCGTGGCCGTCTCCCCCACCACGGCGATCAGCTCGCGCAGCACCTCCGGCGCCGGCCGGCGCGACTCGGCGAGCTTCTCCACGCCGGCCACGATCTCCGTGAAGGTCGCGCTCACGATCGCCAGGTAGAGCTTCCGCTTGCCCCCGAAGTGGTAGTTGATCATCGCCTTGTTGACGCCGGCCTTCTGGGCGATCGCCGTCACCGGCACCCCGTCGTAGCCGCGCTCGGCGAACAGCTCGGCACCGGCGGCCAGCAGCGCGTCGCGCGTGGCCGCGGCGTCCCGGCGGCGCGCCCGGGCGGTCGTGACCGGCGCTGCGGACGTCGTGGAGCGGGTGCGTCCGGGTGCGGTGGCTGTCAACTAAACGTATGGTTGATAACTTTCCGCGCGCCGTCAAGCGATGTTTCGCGACGTAGCGTCCGCTTAGAATCCGAACCGTTTCGGGATCCACAACGGCACCGCGGGGAAGAGCGCCATCGCGATCGTGATGCCGATCACCACCAGCATGAACGGCCAGATGGCCCGGTTGGCGTCCTTCATCGGCGCCTTCACGATGGACGCGACGATGTAGAGGCTCAGCGCCACCGGCGGGCTGATCAGCGCCGTCTGCACGGCCATCACGACGACGAGGCCGAGCAGGTGCGGATCGATCTTGTACGCCACCGCGGCCGGCGCCAGGATCGGAATCAGCATGATCATGATGGGCACCGCTTCGAGGGCTAATCCCAGCAAAAACAGCACGCCGATGGCGACCAGCATGAACACTTCGGCAGAGGTGGTGAAGTCCAGCGACCATTGCGCGACGACTCTGGGCACCTGGTTGCGGACGAGGATCCACGACACGACGTTGGAGGTGCCGAGCAGCAGGTAGATCACTGCGCTCGTCTTGGCGCCGACCAGCAGCGACTTTCTTAGATCCGCGAGGGACAGCGTGCGGAGGACGAACACGCCGACCAGCACGCCGTACGCTGCGGCGACGGCGCCCGCCTCGGTCGGCGTGAAGACGCCGCCCAGAATGCCGCCGATGATGATCGCGGGCACCACGAGGCCGAGGGTGGCGCCCCGCAGCGCCCGCAGCACCCGGCGAACGCTGAACCGCTCACCGCTCACCGGAAAGTTTCGCCGCCGCGCCTGGACGGCGACCAGCGCCATCATCGTCAGGCCGATCAGCACGCCCGGAATGATCCCCATGAGGAAGAGCTTGCCCACCGAGATGCCGCCGCCGTAGACGTAGGCGAAGACGAGCATGGCGACGCTGGGCGGGATGATGGGCCCCATGACGGCGGACCCCGCGATGACGGCGGAGGTGAAGCCGCCCGGGTAGCCCTGCCGCACCATGCTCGGCGCCAGCATGGATCCGATCGCGGCGCACTCGGCCAGGGCGACGCCGGTCACGCCGGCGAACATCATGCTGGTGACGATCACGACGTAGGCCAAACCGCCGCGGAAGTGACCGACCAGGCTGTTGGCGAAGGCGATGAGGTTGGGCAGGATGCCGCAGCGCTGCATGACATCGCCCGCGATGACGAAGAACGGAATGGCGAGCAGCGGAAACGAATCCATCCCCGAGAACATCAGCGTCGGCAGCACCGCGATCGGCACGACGCCCGACAGCCAGATGAACGCGAGCCCGCCAAGCCCCAGGCAGAACGCGACCGGCACGCCGAGCACCATGGTCACGGCGAAGACGGCCACGAGCACCAGGATCAGCACGGGCTCACAGATCTTCGATGGGCAGGTCGCTGCCCTGCGCCTCGACCAGGCCGACGCGCCGTCCGACGATGACCAGCGCCATCAGCACGGCGCCCACGGGAATGGCGAGGTAGAACCAGAAGATCGACACGTTCAGCGTGGTCGTGAACTGGTCCCGCTGGTTCGGGAGAGTCTGGATGCTCGCCCATGTGAGCGTCAGGAGGAAGAGCAGCGCGAGGGCGTCCGCGACGAGGGAGGCGACCTTGGCGACCGTGGGACCGAACCGATCGCCGAGGCCGCCCGTGGCCACGTGAGCGCCGTCACGCAGCGCAACGACTCCGCCCAGGAACGCGACCCAGACCATCGTGTACCGCGTCAGCTCTT
>QHSB01000691.1 GCA_003220335.1 Candidatus Rokuibacteriota bacterium | reverse complement strand
GCTTCCTGGCGCGCGGGCCGTGGCGCACGTTCGCCTTCATCGTGTGGCTGCTGACGCGATGGACGCTCGGCCTGGACACCGAGCGCTACGCCGAGCGCTGGCGCGGCCGGGAGGACCGGACGCCGGGCGCATGATCGAGGAGCGCCACGGGTTCCCCGGGGCGCGACGAGCGCTGGGGGGTGTGGGGGGCCATTTCGGGGCCCCCCACTATGCAGTCACACCACCTCGTCGGTCCGCGAGGTGGCCTCGCCGAAGCGTCCCATCGAGTACCCGGGCAGCCCCGCGTAGACCTCGTGCAGCCGCAGGTCGATCTCGCGGTTGGCGAGGGCGAAGAGGCTCCGGCCCGCGCGGTCGCCCTCCACCAGGAACGGACCGAGCCGCGCGACCTCGAGCACCCACATCGCCTGGGCGATGCCGAGCTCCTGGAGCCAGTGGACCTCGCGCACGCGGCGAATGCCCTGGCCATAGGCGGCGCCCATGCCGTAGCCGACGGTGGTGAGGTACACCGCGCCATGCGGGACGAACCACTCGCGGTATGCGAGCTCGGTGAGGCCGGCCTTGCCCACGATGACCTTCGCGCCGGAGCGCTCGAACCAGCGGCTCATCGACGTGCCGAAGCGGAACGATGCGGTGGCGGTCACCGCCTGCACCGCGTAGGTGCCGTCGGGACGGACGGCCGCCGCCGGCGAGCAGTGGAAGTTGACGTTGGTCGTCTCGCGAACGCCCGGCGGCATCGGCACGCCGCGCTCGACGACGTTGCGATAGACGCCTTCGCGCGCGGTGTAGAGAACACCCGAGACGTAGACGACGTCGCCGAGCTCGAGCGAGGCGATCGCGGCGTCGCTCACCGGCGTGGTCAGGTGCACCTCGCGCATCTTGACGTCTTCGAGGCGCGCGGGCGGGCCGCTCATTCGATCCCCTCGCGGCGGTAATAGTCGGTGAACCACTGCGGATCACTGCGGAACTCGACACGGCCGTCGGCGTGGATGCGCGCGGTGGCGCGCCGCGAGGACAGGCAGAACGCGTGGATGCCGACGGGCATGCCGCCCGTGTGCGTGAAGGCGATCTCGACGTGGGTGGCGACCACCAGCGACGTCCCCGCGAACCCCATGGCGCCGATACCGACGTAGTTGCCGAGCGCGGTCAGCTCGGCCTCGAGTTGCGCGGTGGCGGGATCGGGATGGCGGCTGCCGACCGTGCGCAGACAGGCCGCTTCCTTGCCGAGTCGCACGCAGGTGTCCTTGGCGCCGCCGAGGCCCAGGCCCATGATGGCCGGCTGGCAGGCGAGCCCGCGCTTGCCGAACTGCACGAGCGTGTCGACGAAGAAGCGCTTGATGCCACCGATGCCGTCGGCGGGGAACAGCATCCGGTAGTCGCTGCCGAAGAGGCCACCCTTGTGCACGGTGGTGACGTCGATCCAGTCGGCGTCGGGCTCGAAGGCGTAGGTGACCTCGGGCGCGTGGGCGCCGACATTGTTGTTGTGGTCGGCGCGCGTGAGCGGGTGCACGCGGTTGGGGCGCAGCGGAACGGTGGCCGTCGCGTCCGCCGTCGCGCGGCGCAGCGCCCGCTCGAGGGCGACGAAGCCGCCCTCGACGACCGCCTCGTTGCCGGCGCGCACGTAGTAACGCGGCAGCCCCGTATCGGCGCACATGGGGCGCCGCTCGGCGGTGGCGATGTCCCAGTTGCGCTCCATCTCGGTGAGGACGAAGCGGGCCAGACGATTCTGCTCGCGCTCGCGCGCGGCCGCGACGCCGGCGCGGTAGTCGGCGGGGATGTCGATGGCGGCGCGCGCCATCAGCTCGCGGGCGGTGTCCTCGATGAGCTTGGAGGCAATCACGAGGGCCGGAACGCGCGCGCGATGAACTCGGGGAAGCGCGCCTCCAGCTCGGCCACGACCGCCTCACCCACGTCGCGCGCGCTGCCCGGCCGCTCGCCGCCGGGCAGGCGCGCCCACTGCTCGAGGTACGCGGCCTCGTCCTGCATTCCCAGCTGCATGGCCACGGAGTCGATGAGCGCCTGGAACTTCTCGCTGAGCGACAGAGTCACCTGCCCGGTGTCGTCGCGCGCCTCCACCATGGCGGGGATGTCGCGCCAGGCGACGATCTCCCACCGCGCCACGTCAGCCACCGCCCATGAACTGGGCCAGCAGCGTCACGCGGTCGCCGGGCTGCAGCTTGGAGTCGAGATCGTGGGCCACGCCGAGCACGGCATCGTTGACGAGGATCTCGATGT
>QHSB01000403.1 GCA_003220335.1 Candidatus Rokuibacteriota bacterium | reverse complement strand
CCTGGACCCGCCGCGGGTAGAATGCGGCCCATGAGCCGGCCCGGCACGCTCGCCGTCTCCGCCGTCGGCGACGACGTCGACGTCATCGCTCTCCGCCGCGTCGCGCTGTGGCTGCTGCTCGCGAGCAAGCTCACCGCCGGCTGGGGGCTGGGCTGGGACATTCGCTGGCACCTGCTCGTCGGGCGCGACTCGTTCTGGATCGCGCCGCACGTCCTCACGTACGCGTCGGTGACCGTGACCGTGATCGTCTCGCTGGGCGTCATCGCCGTCGAGACGTGGGCGTCGCGGCGGGGCGCGCTTGGGCCGGGTGCGATCAACGTCGTCGGCCTCGTCGGCACGCGCGGCTTTCACCTGGCGTGGCTCGGCATGGCCGTGGTCGTCGTCGCGGCGCCGCTCGACGACCTCTGGCACCGGCTCTTTGGTATCGACGTCACGCTCTGGAGCCCGCCGCACCTGCTCGGGCTCCTCGGCGCGCAGGTCAACACACTGGCCTGCCTGCTGATCGCGCGCGAGGCCTGGCCGGCGGGGTCACGCGCGCGGACGCTCGCGATCGTGCTGGCCGGCGCGTTCCTGTTCGGAACGTTCGCGATCAGCACGGATCCGTCGTGGCGCATCGCGTTCCTCCACGGGGGGCTGCGCTTCTTCACGTGGCCGGTGCTCGCGGGCCTCGTCTTCGCGTTCAGCCTCGTGCTCGGGGCGCGGCTGAGCGGGCGGCGCTGGGCGCCGGTGGCCATCGTGCTGGTCGGCGTCCTCACGCAGCTCTCGATCGCCGCCGTCGCCAGCGTGGGCTTCGCGCTGATCCAGCCGACGTCCACGATCCAGGAGGTCCTGGCCGCCGACGACCCCACCTCGCCGATCGCCGTGGCGCACGAGATGGCGCGCCGCAACGGGACGCCGATCGGCGGCTCCTCGCTGCCGCGCGTCTTTCCGCTGGTGGGCGCCGTGCTCCTGGCCGTGGTGGACGCACGCCGACGCCCGCTGACGGCGTCGCTCGTGTTCGGCGCCGGCCTCGTGATGGTGGTGCTACCGCGGATGCTGCGCTCGCCGGCGCTCGCCGACGTGCTTCCGGACCCCGCGACGACGGCGGCGGGTGTGGTGCTCACGCTCACCGCGGCGCTGGCCGGTGGATGGCTCGCCACGCGACTCGCCGACCGCCTCGCCGCGCGCTGACCGCCTCGCGAAAGCGCGGCGACGCGGCCCAGACGGCTCAAGGCGCCTCTCCGCATACAGGCGACAAGTCACCGACTTACAAGACCAAGCAAGCACTGCGCGAGAAGATCTGGTCGCGGCTCACGTTGCGCCGCCTGGGCCGCTTTCCCTTCCCGCTGACCGACCGCATCCCCAACTTTCGCGGCGCCGAGGCCGCGGCCGCGCGCCTCACGACGCTGCCCGAGTGGGCCGCCGCGCGACGACTCAAGTGCAATCCCGACGCGGCGCAGCTGCCCGTTCGGCGCGCCGCGCTCGCCGCCGGCAAGCACGTCTTCATGGCCGTGCCGCGCCTGAGCGCGGCGAAGTGCTTCCTGCATCTGGACCCGGCGCGGCTGCGCGGACGGCTCGCGAAGGCGGCGACGATCGCGGGTGCGGCGGCGCTCGGCCGCGCCGTCGGCCCGGGGGCGCTCGGCCACATCGATCTGATCGTTGCCGGCTCGGTCGCCGTCGATCCGCGCGGCGCGCGGCTCGGCAAGGGCGGTGGCTACAGCGACCTCGAGTTCGCGCTGGCGGCCGAGCGCGGCGCAGTCGACGCGCAGACGCTCGTCGTGACCACGGTGCACGACGCGCAGGTCGTGCGCGGCGGCATCCCGATGACCGCGCATGACGTCCCCGTCGACGTGGTGGCGACGCCCACGCGTCTCATCCGGACGCGGCGCGCCTTTCCGCGCCCCGCCGCAATCCGCTGGGAGGAATTGAGCGCGGCGCAGCTCGCCGCGATGCCGCCGCTGGCCGCGCTCGGGCGCGCTTCACCCCGGCGGTAGACTGGACACATGGAGGAGGAGCGCACCTGCCCCGCGTGTGGCGAGGCCATCGAGGATGGCGAGGCCCTCGTCTTCTTCGACAGCGAGATGTACCACGTGAAGTGCGCGCCCGGCGCCCAACCCTGGCCGCCACCCCCCCGCCAGCCACGCTGGGACTGAAGCGGGAGTAGAATCGGCGCGTCCCAGAGAGAGGGTCGATCGGACCCGGGAAGGAGCCGAGCATGACCGCTCGTGCGACCCCGACTGTCGACGCCCTGTCCGAACCCGTCAGCGACACCGCGCGCCTGTACCAGGAGGGCATGATCGCCGGCGTCATCGGCGCCATCGCCGTGGCGGTGTGGTTCCTGCTGCTCGACACCGCCGCCGGACACCCGTTCTACACGCCGACGGTGCTCGGCACCGCCATCTTCCGGCGCAGCGCGCTCGCCTCGCCCGAGACGCTGTCCGTCTCGCTGGAGATGGTCGGCATGTTCACGTGGGTGCACATGCTGGTCTTCGCGGCGCTCGGCGGCATCGCCTCACGCCTGCTCGGGATGGTGGAGCGGAACCCGTCGTGGGGCTTCGGGCTCCTCCTGTTCGCCGTCGTCTTCGAGTTCGGCTTCCTGGCGGCCGCCCTGGTCTTCGCGACGCCCGTGCTGCGCCTGATCCCCTGGCCTTCGGTCCTCGTCGCGAATCTGTTAGCGGCCGCCTCGATGTCCGCCTACTTCTGGCGCCGCCACCCCCGCCTCGTCGTTAGGCCGTAAGTCGGGCGAGCGCCACGGCGCACCGCACGGAGCGAGGACTTAGAGGAGCGCCCCGGCTCCGCCGGGGCGCTCCGAACGCTGGGGGTTTGGGGGCCATGTCGGGGCCCCCATAAAGATAGAGGAGCGCCCCGGCTCCGCCGGGGCGTTCCGAACGTTGGGGGTATGGGGGCCATGTCGGGGCCCCCATGTAGATAGACGAGCGCCCCGGCTCCGCCGGGGCGTTCCGAAGGTTGGGGGGTGCGGGGGGCCCTTCGAGGCCCCCCACGTTCTAGGTCTGATTCTCATTCATCCACGGGCGCGGGCCCGGCGGCGGCGTCCAGGCGGCGAAGCGATCGAGGAGCTCGCCGGGTGCGTCGGCGAAGAGCAGCAGCCCGAGGTGCTCGCGGCGCACGAAGCCCTCGCCGGCGGCGTGCGACAGCCAGCGCAGGAGCCCGTCGTAGTAGCCCTCCACGTTCAGCACCCCGACCGGCTTGGCGTGAATGCCGAGCTGCGACCACGTCAGCACCTCGAGCGCCTCCTCGAACGTCCCGAGACCGCCCGGCAGCGCGATGAACGCGTCCACCAGCGAGGCCATGGTCGCCTTGCGCTCGTGCATGCTCTCGACGATGTGCAGCTCGGTGAGGTTCGGGTGCGCGATCTCCTTGGTGGCCAGCGGCCGCGGGATGACGCCGATGATCTCGACGCGCGCGGCCAGCGCCGCGTCGGCGAGCACGCCCATGAGCCCCACCGAGCCGCCGCCGTAGACGATGCCGAGCCGGCGCGCCGCGCACTCGGCGGCGAGGGCGCGCGCGGCGGCCGCGTACTCCGGTCGGCCGCCGGCGTTGGACCCCGCGAACACGCAGACGCGGCTCACGCCCCGCCGAGCCAGTCCCGCGCGAACTCGTCGGAGAGCGCGCCGGTATAGACCTCTTCCACCGGCCCCTCGAGCCGCAGCGACCAGTCGGGCCGCACCTCGATGACGAGGATGCCGCCGGGCATCCTCACCGTGACACGCCCGTGGCGGCAGTGGCCGTTGCGCACCGCCGCCGAGGCCGCGCCGCAGGACGACGAGCCGGACGCCAGCGTGTAGCCCGCGCCGCGCTCCCAGATCAGGATGTCGAGGGTGTCGGGGCCGGCGGCGCGCGCGAACTGCACGTTGGTGCGCTGCGGAAACGCGGGATGGCGCTCGAGCATCGGCCCGACGCGCCGGACCTCGCCCTCGTCGAGCCGGTCCACGAAGACGACGCAGTGCGGGTTGCCGACGGACACCACGGTCGCCGTGACCTTGCTGCCGTCCGGCAATTCCAGCGGCACCGCCACCGCATCGCGATCGGGACCGGTCATCGGGATGGCGGCGCTCCGGAAGCTCGCCCGGCCCATCTCGACGGTCACGAAGCTCATGCGGCCGTCGCGCACGTGGCACGTGCATTCCACCACGCCGCCCTTGGTGTCGACCCCGAACGTCGTGCGGCCGCGCGCGTGGCCGTGATCCCACAGGTACTTGGCGAAGATGCGCAGGCCGTTGCCCGATTTCTCGGCCTCGCTGCCGTCGGGATTGAAGATGCGCAGGCCGAAGTCCGCGCGCGCCGACGGAACTTTCAACAGTATGCCGTCGGAGCCCACGCCCCAGTTGCGGTCGCAGACGCGCTCGATCGCCCGCGTGTCGAGCGGGCGCGGCAGATCGGCCTCGTCGATGACGACGTAATCGTTGCCGAGCCCGTGCCCCTTGGTGAACGGGATCATGCGCGCGCCAGGTCCACGCGCCGTCCGGTGGCGGCGGACAGATAGCCCGCGTAGATGACCTCCACCGTCTCGCGCGCGAGCGCGCCACCCGAGAGCGGCTCTCGGCGCGTGGTGATCGCGGCCACGAAGTCCTCGAGCTCTTGCGGGTAGCCGCGGATCCAATCCTCCTCCGGGGCCGGGAACTGCCAGCCGCCCTTCGTCTCCACCTTCTCGCTGATGTACTCGTCGCCCCACACAGAAGGGTCGGGCGCGTACGCCGTCATCGTGGTATTGGGCGTGATGTTGGCGTTGATCACGGCGTTGGTGAGGTACGCGGTCACGGTGTTGCGAACGCCGCCCAGGGTGACGTCGTTGCTGTGCACGGTGGCCTTCGTGCCGTCCTCGAACGTGATGAGGGCCACCGACCAGTCCTCGACGTCTTCCACCGCCGTGCGGTGATGCGGCGTCTTGCCCGCGATGCCGGGCAGCTTCGTCAGCTGGGCCACGTCGGCCAGCACCGAGCGCGCGCGGGTCGGCCGGCCGGCGCGCGTGAGGCCCTCGTAGTGCTTGAGATGGAGCACGACCCCGACGGGATGGCTGCCCATGCGCAACAGGGCGCCGCCGCCGGCCGTCTGCCAGCGCCGGGCGTAGGCCGAGTGCGAACCCGAGTGACTCTCCTCCGCGCGCAGCTCCATGATGGTGCCACCGCTCGCGTCGAGCAGCCGCCGCAGCTTGGCCACGGGCGGCGCGTAGACGAAGTCCTCCGCGTAGCAGAGGACGACACCGGCCTTGGCGACGGCCTCCAGCACGGCGTCGGAGTTGCGCAGGGCCGTGTCGAGCATGCGCTGCCGGTCGACGTCGGCGGGGCCGAAGAAGCCGGTGAGCGGCTTCTCGACGATCACGTGCTTGCCGGCGCGCGCGGCGGCGATGGCGATCTCGTGGTGGCTGTCCGTCGTCGAGCACACATCGACGACCTCCACCTCGGGACACTCGACCAGCTGTCGCACGTCGGTGAACGCGCGCGGGATGTCGTGATGCTTGGCGAACTTCTCGACGTCGGCGCGGGTGCGCGAGCAGACGGCGGCCAGCCTCACGCGGGCTGGAACGAGCGGACGGTAGTTGACGGCGTGCAGATCCGCCGCGAAGCGGGCGCCCACGATGCCGACACCCAGGGCCGGCACGGCGCCGGCCCTAGCGCTGCGCGATGGGGACGTAGGTGGCGCGGGTGGCGCCCGTGTACTCGGCGCGCGGCCGGATGAGCCGGTTGTTGCCGTGCTGCTCGAGAACGTGCGCGGCCCAGCCGGCCACGCGGCTCATCGCGAAGATCGGCGTGAACTGGTCGGTCGGGATGCCCATGGCCGCATAGCCCGCGCCGGAGAACAGGTCCACGTTCGGGTAGATGTGCTTCTCCTCGGTCATCACTCGCGCCACGGTGTTGAGGATCTTGACTGGGCGATCGTCGCCGTTCTGCTTGCCGAGCTCGGTGGCGAGCCGGCGCAGGTGCTTGGCGCGCGGGTCCTCCACACGATAGACGCGGTGGCCGAAGCCCATGATGCGCGCCTTGTCCGCGATGGCCTTCTTGATCCACGCCTCCGCCTTGGCCGGGTCCTTGATCTTGTCGACCATCAGCATGACCTGCTCGTTGGCGCCGCCGTGCAGCGGGCCCTTGAGCGCGCCGATGGCCGAGGTGATCGCCGAGTACATGTCCGAGAGGGTGGCGGCGGTGACGCGCGCCGCGAAGGTCGAGGCGGTGAACTCGTGGTCGGCGTGCAGGATCAGGGCGACGTCGAACGTCTTCACGGCGAGGTCGGTCGGCTTCTTGCCGGACATCATATAGAGGAAGTTGGCGGCGAGGTTCAGCTTCGGATTCGGCGCGATGGGCGCCTTGCCGTGACGCAGGCGCTCCCAGGCGGCCACCAGGGTCGGCATCTGCGCGGTGAGCCGGACCGCCTTGCGGATCTCGGCCTCGCGCGACTGGTCGTCGTGGTCGGGATCGAACGCGGACAGCGCGGAGACGCCGGTGCGGAGCACCTCCATCGGCGTCGTCTTCTTCGGCAGCGTTCGCAGGAGCGCGATGAGCTTGGGCGGCAGCGTGCGCGTCGCCGTCGAGGTCAGCGCCTTGTAGAAGGCGTCGTACTCCTTCTTCGTGGGCAAGGCGCCGTACCAGAGCAGGTAGACCACTTCCTCGAACGTGGATTGCGCCACGAGATCGTCCACGTCGTAGCCGCGATAGATCAGGCGCCCCTCGCGGCCGTCGATGAAGCAGATATCCGACGTCGAGACGACGACGTCCTCGAGGCCGGCCTTGTTGACGGTGCTCATGGCGTCTGGTCTCCTCGCGGGGGTGAGATCGAAACGAGGCGTTTGTATCATGGAAGGCCGGGCGCTTCAACCAACGGCCATGCGCATCCTCGACTTCTACGACCGCCATCCGATCAGCGAGAGCCAGGTGCTCGACGCCGTGCGGCGCGCGCGCGGCGACGAGACGCTCACCGCCGACGACCTCTATCCCTTCGACCAGGACCACTACGGCGGGCTGGGCGCGGTGGACGCGCTGGCGCGGCGGGCCGGCATCACGCCCGCCTCCCGCGTCCTTGACGTCGGTGCCGGCCTGGGAGGCCCCGCGCGTTTTCTCGCCTCCCGCCGCGGCTGCCGCGTGGTCGGCGTCGAGCTGCATCCGGACCGCGCGGCGGGCATGGAGCGGCTGACGCGCCGGGTCGGTTTGCGCCACGCGGTGAGCGTCGTCCGCGCCGACGCCACCGCCCTGCCGTTCGGCGCCGCGCGCTTCGACGCCTGCCTCAGCCAGGAGGCACTGCTGCACGTGGCCGACAAGGCGGCGGTGCTCGCCGAGGCGCGGCGGGTGCTCCTTCCCGGCGGCCGCCTGGCCTTCAGCGACTGGATCGCTCACTCGGGGCTGGGTGACCTGGAGCGCGCGCGGCTCGCGGACTGGATGGCGGCGGTCACGTTGCAGTCGCTCGACGGCTACCGCGCGCTGCTCGGGCGCGCGGGATTCCGCGGCGTCGAGGCCGAGGACCTCACCGACGAATGGCGCGCGATCTTGAGAGAGCGGCTCGCGATGTACCGCGCGCTGCGCGAGGACACCGTGCGGCGTCTGGGCGAGGCGCGGTACCGCGAGTACGACGCGCTCTACGCGTTCTTCGTGGGGCTCGTCGAGGCCGGCAAGCTCGGCGGCGGCCGTTTCAGCGCGACGCGATGAGCCACTTCGTCGATTTCGTCATCCGGCACGGCGAGGCGCTCGTCTTCGTCTACGTCTTCGCTGATCAGATCGGCGTGCCACTGCCGGCCGTTCCCGCCCTGCTCGCGATGGGCGCCCTGGCGGCCGTGGGCAAGCTGAACTTCGCGCTCGCGCTCGTGTTGAGTGTCGTGGCGTCCCTGCTCGCGGACACCATCTGGTACACCCTGGGCCGGACGCGCGGGAGTCGAGTGCTCCGCCTCCTGTGCAAGATCTCGCTCGAGCCCGATTCGTGCGTTCGCCGCACGGAAGAGATCTTTCTTCGCTATGGGGTGCGCTCACTCGTGATCGCGAAATTCATCCCCGGCCTGAGCACGGTGGCGCCTCCCCTCGCCGGCATGGTGGGTGTCGGCCTGCCGCGCTTCGCGGTGTACAGCGCCCTGGCCGCGCTGTTGTGGGCGGGGACCTGGGGCGGCCTCGGCTATCTGGCGGGGGACGCCCTCCAGCGCGTCACCGTCGAGAGCGGCCGCCTCGGCACGAGGCTCGTCACGCTCGTCGCGACCGCCGTCGTCATCTATATCGTCGTCAAGTGGGTTCAGCGCCGGCGCTTTCTCCGCAGCCTGCGCATCGCCCGTGTCAGCCAGGAGGAGCTGAAGCATGACCTCGATGCTGGGACGGCGGTGTTTGTCGTCGACCTCCGTTCCGAGCTGGACGTCGCCGCCTTCCCCTTCGCGATCCCGGGCGCGCTGAGAATCGCCGCCGAGGAGCTCGAGCGGCGACACCAAGACATCCCCCGCGACCGCGACGTGATCGTGTACTGCTCCTGACCGAACGAGGCGACAAGCGCCCGGGTGGCGCTCGCGCTCAGGCGGCGGGGCGTGACCCGCGTGAGACCCCTCGAGGGCGGGTTTCCTGGGTGGCGGGAGCGGGGGTTTCCGGTCGAGCCGATCTCGCCCCCGATCGTGGGCGTTACCGGATCTTCTTGAGCAGGTCGCCGAGGCCCTTCTCGAGCTTGCCGCCGCGGTCCGCGTCGCGCAGGATCGACGCCGGGTTGACGCGGATCGACGGCGACGAGGCGGGACCCGTCACCTTGGCCTTCAGCTCGCCCCGCCCGTGCGTGATCGTCATGTCGAGGTCCATGCGCTCGGTGGCGAAGCCGTACGACCCCGCGATGAGGATCTTCATCGCGCGACTCGTGTAGAGCAGGTCCTTCGTGTTGAGCACGCCGTTGATGATCTGATAGGTCCCGGTGATCGAGTCGAACTCGAGCGGTGAGTCGCCGAGGTTCGGGACATCGCTACTCAGCAGCGAGGAGACGGCGCCGCCCACGCGCACGATACCGCCCAGGAGCGCGAGCGCCCGCGGCCCCACCACCTTGCCGCGCCCGATCTTCAACGTGCCCGGCCCCGACAGGGTGTGGTACACGTCGTGCGCGCTGAACGACGTGGCCCCGGTGAGGTCCATCGGCCCGGTGATGGCGTAGCCCTGGCAGAGATAATCCACCAGCGCCTTCTCGAGCGGCA
>QHSB01000402.1 GCA_003220335.1 Candidatus Rokuibacteriota bacterium | reverse complement strand
TAGTCGTCGACGACGGTGACGCGATCGACCGTACCCCGGACCTGGAAGCGGCGCTGCACGCCGGCGAACGCGGCCAGCGCCTTGCCGATCGTCACGAACGGGATCTCGAGGTCGAGCCCGACCCCGATGGCGGCCAGCGCGTTGAGCACGTTGTGGCGGCCGGGAATGGCCAGCGCGCACTCGCCCAGCAGCGCGCCGCGTTGCCAGACCTCGAAGCGACTGGTCATCCCCGCCAGGCGCAGCCGGCGCGCGACGAGGTCGGCGCCCGCCTCCAGCCCGTACGTGATGACGCGCTTCTCCAGCCGCGGGATCAGCCGCTGGATGTTCGGCTGATCCAGGCAGAGGACGGCGGCGCCGTAGAACGGCACCTTCGCCACGAACGCGGCGAACGCCTCCTGGAGGGCCTCGAGCGTGCCGTAGTGATCGAGATGCTCGGCGTCGATCGTGGTCACGACGGCGATCGTGGGGGCGAGCTTCAGGAACGAGCCGTCCGACTCGTCGGCCTCGGCCACCAGGAACTCGCCCTGGCCGAGCCGCACGTTGCTGCCGAGGCTCGTCACGCGCCCGCCCACGATGATGGTGGGGTCGTAACGCCCCTCGGCCAGCACGGCGCCCACCATCGACGTCGTGGTGGTCTTGCCGTGCGTGCCGGCCACCGCGATGCCGTACTTGAGCCGCATCAGCTCGGCCAGCATCTCGGCGCGCGGGATCACGGGGATCGCGCGCTGGCGCGCGGCCTGGATCTCGACGTTGTCGCGCGCGACGGCCGACGAGTAGACGACGACGTGCGCGCCCTCGACGTGGGGCGCCTCGTGCCCGATGAACACCTTTGCGCCGAGCGTCTCCAGGCGTTCGATGCTCTCGCTGCGCCGGAGGTCCGAGCCGGTGACCCGGTATCCGAGGTTCAGCAAGATCTCGGCGATCCCCGACATGCCGGCGCCACCGATGCCCACGAAATGGATCTGCTGGTAGCGCTTAAACATGGGCGTGCTGGCTGATGTTGAGGAGCATGCCGGTGGCCAGCATCGTCATGAGCAGCGCCGAGCCGCCGAACGAGATGAACGGCAGCGGCAGCCCCTTGGTGGGCAAGAGCCCGGTGACCACGCCGAGGTTCACGATCGTCTGCGTGGCCAGGAGCACCGTGATCCCGAGCGCCAGATACGCGCCGAAGGCGTCGGGCGCGCGCAGCCCGATCCGCAGCCCGCGCCAGACGAGAACGGCGAAGAGGGCGACGACCGCCACCGCGCCGATGAAGCCGAGCTCTTCGCCGACGATCGCGAAGATGAAATCGGTGTGCGACTCGGGCAGGTAGAACAATTTCTGCCGGCTGCCGCCGATGCCCTGGCCGACGAGGCCGCCGTTGCCCAGGGCGAGCCACGACTGGATGATCTGAAAGCCGCTGCCGCGCGGGTCGCCCCACGGGTCCATGAATGCGGTGATCCGCCGCATGCGATAGGGCGCCATCCACACGGCGAGCACGATCAGCGGCAGCGCGGGCGCGGCCACCCACGCGAGGTGCTTGATCGGGCTGCCGGCGAGATAGAGGAGCCCGAAGGTGAGCACGATCAGCGTCATGCAGTTGCCGAGGTCGGGCTGCACGAGCACGAGCGCCGCCAGCACGCCGCCCACGAGCAGCGGCGGCAGCGCGCCGGTGCGGAAGTCGTCCAGCTCGCCACGCTTTCTCGCGAGGAACGCCGCGAGGTAGACGACGAGCGCGAGCTTCGCCAGCTCCACCGGCTGGAAGGAGACCGGCCCCAGGCGGATCCAGCGCCGCGTGCCGTTGATGGCGTGGCCAACCGGCGGCACCAGCACGAGCACGAGGAGCACGCCGGCGACGATCAGCGCCGGCACCACGGCTTTCTCGAGCCAGCGGTAGTCACAGCGTAGCGCCGCCCACAGCACACCGCCGCCGATGAGCGCCCAGACGAGCTGCTTCTTGAGGAAGAAGTACGGATCGTGGAAGCGGTCGGCGGCCACGATCGCGCTCGCCGAGTAGACCATCACCACGCCGGCGGAGAGCAGCGCCACCGCGGCGCCGAAGAGCCACACGTCGGGCGTCAGCCGCCGCGGCATCAGGCGAGCTCCTCGATGAGCTTCTTGAAGGACTCGCCGCGGTGCTCGTAGTTGTCGAACATGTCGAAGGACGCGCAGGCCGGCGAGAGCAGCACCACGTCGCCCGCGCGCGTGGCCGCGCGCGCCGCCTCGATCGCGCTCGCCAGCGTCTCGGCGGCGCTCACCCCGATGCCGGCGGACGCGAGAGCGGCCGCGATCTTGCCCCCGTCCTCGCCGATGACGACGACGTGGCTCACGCGGCCGCGCGCGGCGTCGGCGAGCGGCGTGAAATCCTGGCCCTTGCCCTTGCCGCCCGCGATGAGGACGATGCGCTCGCTGAACGATTCGAGCGCCTTGATCGTCGAGGCGACGTTCGTGCCCTTGGAGTCGTTGTAGAACTGCACGCCCCCGATGTCCCGGACGAACTCGATCCGGTGCGGGACGGCGCGGAAGCGGGCCACGGCCCGGCGGATGGCGTCGACGCCGATGCCCGTCCAGAGCGCGCAGGCGGTGGCCGCCAGCACGTTCTCGACGTTGTGGGCGCCGCGCAGCTGGATCTCGGCCAGCGGGGCGATGCGGTCCACGTGGCCGTTGAGCTTGGCCACCAGCCAGCCGTCGTGGACGAAGACGCCGTGGTCCAGCGGGCGCTGGCGGCTGAACCACAGGACGTGGCCGCGCGTGCGGGCGGCCAGCCCGCGCGCGGCCTCGTCGTCGGCGTTGAGCACGGCGCAGTCGTGCTCGGTCTGGTTCATGAAGATGCGCGCCTTGGCGTCGAGGTACCGCGCGAACGTCCGGTGGCGGTCGAGGTGGTCGGGCGTGACGTTGAGCACGGCCGCCACGCGCGGCTGGAAGGCCTGGATCGTCTCCAGCTGGAACGAGGAGACCTCGGCCACCACGAGGCCGCCGGCGGGAAAGTCGAGCGCGTGCGCGGCGAGTGGGGTGCCGATGTTGCCGCCGACGAAGACCGGCCGCGGCTGCTCGGCGAGCAGCGCCCCCGTGAGCGCGGTGGTCGTGGTCTTGCCGTTGGTGCCGGTGATGGCGATCGTCTCGGCCTCCATCGTGCGCCACGCCAGCTCCAGCTCGCCGATGACCGGGACGAGGCGCGCACGCGCGGGCGCCAGCTGCTCACCGTCCAGCGGCACGCCCGGGCTCACCACGACGAGCTCGATCCCGTCGAAGGCGCCGGGGCCGTCGACCAGCCTCACGCCGGCCGCGGCCAGGGCCGCGACCTCGGCGCCGAGCGAGGCGACGGGCTTGGCGTCGGTGCCGCGCACGTCGGCGCCCGCCGCCAGCAGCAGGCGCGAGGCCGCGATCCCGCTCTTGGCGAGGCCGACCACGGTCACGCGGCGGCCCGCCAGCGTCGCCAGGTATGCCCGGCCTCTCGTCGCCACCTCCACCTCCTCCGCCAGGTAGCTCATCGGGCTAGCGCAATTTGAGCGTGGTGAGCGCCAGCAGCGCGAGCGCGAACGAGACGATCCAGAAGCGCACCACGATCTTGGGCTCGGGCCAGCCGGTCAATTCGTAGTGGTGGTGCAGCGGCGCCATGCGGAAGACGCGGCGCCCCGTGAGCTTGAACGAGGCCACCTGCACGATGACCGACACCGCCTCCACCACGTAGATGCCGCCGATGAGCGGCAGCAGCAGCTCGGCCTTGGTGAGCACGGCCAGCATCCCGATGGCGGCACCGAGCGCCAGCGAGCCCGCGTCGCCCATGAAGACCTCGGCGGGATGGCAGTTGAACCAGAGGAACCCGATGGCGGCGCCGATCAGCGCGCCGCAGAACACCGACAGCTCGCCCGCGCCGCGCACGTTGAGGATCTTCAGATAGTCGGCCGCCCGGAAGTTGCCCGTCAGGTATGCGATGACGCCGAAGGCCGCGCCCGCCATCACGATGGGGCCGATGGCCAGCCCGTCGAGGCCGTCGGTGAGGTTCACGGCGTTGGACGCCCCGATGATCACGAGCATCGCGAAGAGGAACCAGACCGCGCCCAGGTGCAGGAGCCAGCCCTTGAAGAAGGGAATCGCCAGCACGGGCTGCCAGACGTCGGCCGGCTGCCAGTAGACGATCTGGAGCAGGGCGAGCGCCAGGATCACCTGCGCGGCGAGCTTGCCGCGCGCCGGAATCCCGCGCCGGGTGCGGATCTTCGTCCAGTCGTCCCACATCCCGATGAGGCCGTAGCCCGCGACGGCCAGCATCGCGACCCACACGTAACGGTTGGCCAGGTTCGCCCACAGGAACGTCGAGCCGAGGATGGCGCAGAGGATGATGACGCCGCCCATCGTCGGCGTGCCCTTCTTCGACGTCCGATGGTGCTCCGGCGTGTCCTCGCGCAGCGTCTCCGTGCCGTGCTGCATGCGCCGCAGGCGGCGGATCAGCCAGGGGCCGACGATGAGCGAGATCACCAGTGCCGAGATCAGCGCCATGAAGGACCGGAACGTCAGGTAGCGGAAGACGTTGAAGAGGATGTGGTCCTTGGCGAGCGGGACGAGCAGGTAGTAGAGCATCGGCCATCCTCATCCGGAGGACCGGTCGGTCCGGGCCAGCCGCGCGACGAGCGCGTCCACCACGCGCTCCATGCGCATGCCCCGCGAACCCTTCACGAGCACGACGTCGCCCGGCGTCAGCCGCTTGAGCAGGTGCGCCACCGCGTCCTCGAAGGTCGGCGCGTGATGCGCTTCGGCCAATCCCGCCGCGCGCGCGGCCTCGACGGCGAGGGCGGCGGCGCCGCCGAACCCCACGAGCTCGTCCGCGGGCAGCGCGGCGACGGCGCGGCCCACCTCGCGGTGCGCCTCGTCGCTCAGCGCGCCCAGCTCGAGCATGTCGCCGAGCACGACCACGGCGCGGTGGCCGGCGCGGCGCGCGGCCAGCGTGTCGAGGGCGGCGCGGACGGAGGCGGGGCTGGCGTTGTACGTGTCGTCGAGAATCGTCACATCGCCGGCGCGCTTCCAGACGCCGCGGCCGCCGACGGGGCGCGCGGCGGCGAGGCCGCGCGCGATGTCGTCGAGGGGCACGTCGAGCGCCACTCCGACGGCGGCGGCGGCCAGCGCGTTGGTGACGTTGTGGCGGCCCGCGAAGGCCACGCTGACCGGCTGACGCCGACCGCCCGCCTCCAGCGTGAAGGCGAATCCCGCCTCCGTGTCCGTCGCCTCGCCGGCGATGCGCACGGTGGCGCGGGCGGCGCGGCCGAACGTGACCACGCGGCCCTTCGCCTCGCGCGCCATCGAGGCCACGCGCGGGTCGTCGGCGTTCAGCACGGCGATGCCGGCCGGCGACAGCGCGCGAACCAGCGCGGCCTTCTCCTCCCGCACGCCCTCGATCGTGCCGAGAAACTCCGTGTGAACGGCCGCCACCATCGTGACCACGCCGACCGTCGGCCGCGCGATGGCGGAGAGCGTCGCGATCTCGCCCGCCTGGTTGGTGCCGAGCTCCACGATGGCCGCGCCGTGCTCGGCGCCGAGCCGCAGCAGCGTGAGCGGCAGGCCCCACTGGTTGTTGAACGACGAGGCCGGTTTGAGCACCTCCCAGCGCGTGGCGAGCACCGCCGCCGTCAGCTCCTTGGCCGTCGTCTTGCCGATGGAGCCCGTGATGGCCACGATCGGCACGGAGAACTTCGAGCGGTGCCACGCGGCCAACCGGCCCAGCGAGCGCGTCGTGTCCTCGACGAGCACCAGCGGCACGTGGGCGGGCGGCTCGTCGGGCAGCGCGTGGACGACCACGCACGCGGCGCCCCGCGCGGCGGCGTCGCCGAGGAAGGCGTGGCCGTTCAGCCGATGGCCGACGATCGCGAAGAACGCCTCGCCCACCTGCAGGGTCCGCGAGTCGATCGACACGCCGCTGACGGCCACGCCGAGGTCGCCGCTCACCAGCGCGCCCTCGGTGGCCCGAACCAGCTCCTGGATGCTGAACGCCGCCATACGCCTCCCTATCGCGCCCGCTCCGACAAGAGCCGTCGCGCGACCTCGCGGTCGTCGAACGGCAGCACGTCGGTCCCGACGATCTGGTACGTCTCGTGCCCCTTGCCGGCGATGACCAGCGTGTCGCCGGGGCGCGCCCACGCGAGCGCCGATGCGATGGCCGCGTGCCGGTCGGCGAGGCGCGCGTAGCGCTCGCGCTCGCGCCAGACCCGCGCGACGCCGACGGCGATCTCCGCGATGATCGCGTCCGGATCCTCGGAGCGCGGGTTGTCCGACGTGATCCACGCGCGGTCGGCCAGGCGGGCGGCGATCTCGCCCATGATCGGCCGCTTCGTCCGGTCGCGGTCGCCGCCACAGCCGAAGACGACGCCGAGCCGCCCGGACGTGATCTTGCGCGCCGTCGTCAGGACCCGCTCCAGCGCGTCGGGGGTATGGGCGTAATCCACGACGACGAGGAACGGTTGCCCCGCCCGCACCTGCTCGAACCGGCCGGGGACCGTCTGCACGCCGCCGAGCGCGCGAGCGATGGTGTCGGGCGCCAGCCCCAGTGCCCACCCGACGCCGACGGCGGCCAGGAGGTTCATCACATTGTGCTCGCCGATCAGCGGCGAGGCGAGCGCGAGCCGGCCCGCCGGCGTGTCGACGGCCAGGCGCACGCCGTCGAGGGTCGAGGTCCACTCGGTCGCCCGCACGCCGGTGCCGGCGCCGAGGCCATAGGTCAGGGTGTCGAGGCCGAGCCCGGCGACCATGCGCGCGCCGGCCGGATCGTCGCCGTTCACGACGGCGGTGCGGCGCGGCTTGGGCGAGGCGGCCAGCAGCTCGAAGAGCCGGCGCTTGGCGCGGCCGTACTCGTCGAGGGTGCCGTGGAAGTCGAGGTGATCCTGCGTGAGGTTGGTGAAGACGCCGACGTCGAACGCGAGCGCGTCGACGCGCGAGAGCGCCAGCGCGTGCGAGCTGACCTCCATCGCCACCCCGCGGACGCCGCGCGCGCGCATGGCGGCCAGCATCGCCTCGATCTCGAGCGCCTCCGGCGTCGTCTGGCCGGCGGGCCGGATCTCGTCGCCGACGACGTACTGGATCGTGCCGAGAATCCCGGTGGCGCCTCCGCGGACGCGCAGCAGCGCGTCGACCAGGTACGAGGTCGTCGTCTTGCCGTTCGTGCCCGTGATGCCGACCAGCGTCAGGGCGCGGGAGGGATGGTCCCAGTAGGCGCCGGCCAGCGCGGCGAGCGCGCGGCGCGCCGATGGGACGACGACCTGGGGCACGGCAACGTCGGCGACAGGCTCGCGCTCGGTCACCACCAGCGAAGCACCGCGCCCGACGGCGTCGGGCACGAAGCGCCGCGCGTCTTGCTTGAAGCCGGGCACGGCCACGAAGACGTCGCCGCGGGCGACCCGCCGCGAGTCGGCGGTCAGCCCCGTGACCGACCCCGGCGGCGTGCCGATCACCCGCTTGTCGGCCAGTGCGTCCAGCAGCACGCTCACGGGCACCTCGCGCGGCATATCAACGCGCGTCACCGGCACGCGCGCGGCCCGGCAGCAGCCTGAGGCGGGCTACGGCATCGTCGTCCACGCGCTCGCCGGGCGCCGGCGACTGCTGCGTGACGCGGCCGCGGCCGTCGAGCTCCACGCGCAAGCCGAGCGGCGCCAGCCTCTCCAGAGCCTGCCGCAGCGTGCATCCACGCACGTCGGGCATGAGGCCGGCGGCGGCGGGGTCGGCGGCCGTCGACACGAGTCGCACGCGCGCGCCGGGCCCGTCGGCGCCCGGGCCGGTCACGATCTGGATCGGCGTGGCGTCGCGCGGCGGGACGTCCAGATAGCGCAGCACGGGGCCGGCGATCGCGGCGAAGATCGGTGCCGCCGCCTCGCTGCCCCACTTCTCGGTCTTCGGCTCGTCGAGAAGGACGAGCAGCACGAGCCGCGGCTCGTCGGCGGGAACGAAGCCGATGAACGAGAGCACGCCGGGTGCGCGCGAATAGCGCCGGGTCGCCGGATCGAGCTTCTGCGCGGTGCCCGTCTTGCCGGCGACCTCGTAGCCCGGCACGGCGGCCAGGTGCCCCGTGCCGCGCTCGACGACCTGCACGAGCATTTGCGCGAGTGTGCGCGCCGTCTCCGGCGACACGACCTGGCGCACGGCGCGCGGCTCGAGCCGGCGCAGCTCGCGGCCGTCGGCGTCGAACTCGGCCTTCACGAGGCGGGGCTGCATGAGCGTGCCACCGTTGGCGACGGCGCCGAAGGCGGCCAGCATCTGGAGCGCGGTCACCGAGACCTCCTGGCCGATGGACATCGTGGGCAGCGAGAGCGGCGACCAGCGCTGCGGATCGCGCAGGAGGCCGCGGCTCTCGCCGGGCAGGCCGACGCCCGTGGGCGCGCCGAATCCAAAACTGGTCATGTAGCGGTGGTACCGCTCGGGTCCGAGGGCCAGGCCCACCTTCATGGAGCCCACGTTCGAGGAGTTCTGCAACACCTCGCCGAACGAGAGCCAGCCGAACTTGCGCCAGTCGTGGATGGTCGTCTTCGCGATCGTGAGCTGGCCGTTCTCGGCCCAGATCCGGTCGTCGGGCCGCACCACGCCTTCCTCGAGAGCGGCCGCGGCCAGGATCACCTTGAAGGTCGAGCCGGGCTCGAAGGGATCGGTGATCGCGCGGTTGCGCCAGACCTCGCGAGAGGGCACGTCGAGGAACGCGTTCGGATTGAACGTCGGCCGCAGCGCCAGGGCGAGCACGTCGCCGGTGCGCGGGTCCAGGGCAACCGCCATCGCGCCCCTCGCCTGCGTGCGGCGCGGCCGACGATCGCGCGGCCGGGCGTGCCCGTGAGCGCGTCGTTGAGGGCGCGCTCGATGCCCTCCAGCCCGCCGTCCACCCCCTCGAAGCCGAGCACGTGCGCGGCCAGCTCGCGGTTCGGGTACAGGCGCAGCGGCTCGTTCAGGAAGCCGAGCCCGGGCTCGCCGAGACCGCGCACGCGCGCCGCCACGGCCGGCGGCAACTTGCGCCGCAGCCAGACGAAGCCCTTGCCCGAGGTGAGCTGCGCGTGCAGCTCGCGCTCCGGCGCGTCGAGGACCGGCGCCAGCCGCGCGGCGACGCGCACGGGATCGCCCATCGCGCGTGGCTGGGCGAAGAGCGACTCGGCCGGCGTCGAGGTCGCCAGCGGCGCGCCGTGACGGTCGAGGATCGGACCGCGCGCGCCGTGCAGGGTGACCGTGCGCGAATACTGGCGCTCGGCGAGGGCGGCCAGCTCCGCGCGCTTGACGATCATCAGCCAGCCCAGCCGGCTCGTCAGGCCCACGAACGCGACGGCGAGGAGCGCCGCGAGTATCAGGACCCGCGTCCGGAGGGCGGGGGCGTTCACGGTGTGGGTCGGCTCTCTTCGAGCGCCGCTTCGACCCGGTTCTTCTGGGCGGCGGCGAGCCCCGTGGTGCCGGTGACGTACTCGCGCGCCAGGCGGAACTGATCGCGCGCGGGCACGGTCAGGCCGAGCTGACGCGCGCGCTGCTCCAGGCGGAGCGGCGAGCGCAGGGTGGCCACCTCGATCTCCAGCTGGCGGATGAGCGTCTCCGTGCGTAGGCGCTCGGAGCGCAGCACGTCCAGCTGGTAGCCGAGGCGCACCTGCTGCACGCGCAGGCCGACGACGAGCAGCGCACTCACGACGAGCACGGCCGAAATGGCCAGGGCGGCGGCGAAGGAGCGCCGCACGCGCGGATCCGGTTCCCGGTGGAGTCTCTGGTGCTTGATCACGACGTCCGCTCCAGCACGCGCAGCTTGGCGCTCCGGGCGCGGGGGTTGGCCCGCACCTCGTCGTCCCCGGGCGTCAGGGGCGATGGCTCCAGCTCCGCGAAGTTCGCGGTAGCGAGCGCACGGAACGCCTGCTTCACGATGCGGTCTTCGCCCGAGTGAAAGGAGATCACACCGAGCCGCCCGCCGATGGCGAGCAGGCCGGGGATGTCCTGGAGCGTCTGGCGGAGCGCTCCGGTTTCGTCGTTCACGGCGATGCGCAGCGCCTGGAATGTGCGCGTGGCGACGTGGATCCGCTTCGGCCACGCGGCGCGCGGCACGGAGGCGCGAACCGCGGCCACCAGGTCGGCCGTGGTCGAGAGCGGCCGCCGCCGCACGATGGCGCGCGCGATGCGCCGCGCGAAACGCTCGCCGCCGTGCTCGAACAGGATGCGCGCCAGCTCGGCCTCGTTCGCTCTGTTCACGAGGTCGGCGGCCGTCTCGCCGCGCGCCGGGTCGAGGCGCATGTCGAGCGGCTCGTCGTGCTGGAAGCTGAAACCGCGCGCCGATTCGTCCAGCTGATAGGAGGACACGCCGAGGTCGAGGAGCACCGCGCGCGCCCCGCTCACGCGATGCGCGGCGGCCACGCGCGCGAGGTCGCGAAAGTTGGCGTGCTCGAGCGTCACGCGATCGCCGAACCGCGCCAGGCGGACACGAGCGCGCGCGAGCGCCTCGGGATCGGCGTCGATCCCGAGCAGCCACACGTCGGTGCTGCTCTTCAGTATTGCCTCAGCGTGACCGCCCATCCCCACCGTCCCGTCGATCACCCAGCCCCCGCGCCGCGGTCGCAGGACGAACGCGACCTCGTCCACGAGAACGGGTACGTGAACCGCTAGACTCCCAGCGCCGACAGCTTGTCGTAGAGCGAGGCCAGCTTCGGCTGGCCCGTGCGGTCGTATTCCTCGAAGCGCGCGCGGTCCCACACCTCGAACTTGTCGAGGCCGCCCCCGACGAGCGTCACGTTCTTGTCGAGGCCCGCGTCCTTGCGTGTGTCGGGCGCGATGAGAATGCGTCCCGCGCCGTCCATCGCGACGTCCTTCGCGCGCGAGACGTAGAGCCGGCTGATCTCGCGCACCTCGCTGTTGAAGCGGGACTGCTCTCTCAGCTTGGCCTCCATGCGCTCCCATTCCGGAAGCGGGTACACCTCGAGGCACTCGCCGTCGGGCACGACGACGAGCTCGCGCCCCTCGTAGCGTGCCAGCACGTCCCGGAATTTCGCCGGGATGCTCAGGCGCCCCTTCGCGTCCATCGTCCCCGGATACCGTCCCCTGAACATGGCTC
>QHSB01000690.1 GCA_003220335.1 Candidatus Rokuibacteriota bacterium | reverse complement strand
GCTATGGCACCGCGCTCGGCATCGTGCGCTCCGCCCACGCGCAGGGCAAGGTCGCGCTGCTCTGGGTGGACGAGACGCGCCCGGTCATGCAGGGGTCGCGGTTGACCGCCTGGGAGTGCGTGCGCGACGGCATTCCGCACCGGCTGATCGCCGACGTCGTTGCCGCCTCGGTGATGGCGCGGGGGGAGGTCGATCTCGTGGTGACGGGCGCCGATCGCATCGCCGCCAACGGCGACACCGCGAACAAGATCGGGACGTACGCGCTGGCGGTGCTGGCCAAGCACCACGGGGTGCCGTTCTACGTCGCCGCGCCATTCTCGACCATCGACCCGGCGATCGCCTCGGGGGCGGAGATCGTGATCGAGGAGCGTGACGCGGGAGAAGTGCGGCGCGTCGGCCCGCAGCAAACGGCGCCGGAGGCGTCGCCGGTCTACAACCCGGCGTTCGATGTGACGCCGGCCGGACTCATCGCCGCGATCGTCACCGAGCGCGGGGTGTTCCGGCCGCCCTACGGGTTCTGATCAGCCTTACGCGGCGAGAAGCTCGACGCCGTCACGCCAGGTGCGATCCCAGCCGTTCAGGCGCGCCGTCTCGACGATCCGTCGCCGCGCCTGGGCATCCAGCTTGCCGTAGTATCGCTGATGGACCAGCAGAAGTTGCTCGGTGCTCCAGCCGTCGAAGGACGTCGTGATCGTGCGTAGCATGCCGATTGTCAATGCAACGAGGATGCCGCCGCGCTTGGCGTGGCGCAGCAAGGGTTGTGGGGCCTTCGCCGGTGGCGACAGGGAAGCCCGCTACCCATTCGCGGGGGGTAATCGACCCCGGCGCGATAATCCAGTCCGATGGTGAACTCCGGGCCGGTCGCTCGCCGCTACCACGACCTCACCGTGCACTCGCCGGACTCCGTGCGTGCCGGCGGCCATACGCTCGACTGGGACAACAAGCCGTTTCCCTTCAAGGTCTACACGGACATCCCGGGCCTGCACCTGACGCGCGAGATCGACGTGCTGGCGACGCCGGCCCTGGCGGCGATCGCTGGCGACGGCGCGCCGGCGCCGTCTGCGCTCGCGCTGCCGGCGCTCACCTCCCTCCTCTATTACGTGGGGGGCGTGACGAAGCGGAAGACCTACCCCGGTGGTGGCGAGGTCCTCTTCCGCGCGGCGGCATCCACCGGCGCCCTCTACCAGACGGAGGTCTACGTGGTGGCGGGGGCGGTCGACGATCTGCCCGCCGGCGTCTATCACTTCTGCCCCGGCGACTTCACGCTGCGTCGACTGCGCACGGACGACGCGCGTGGTCTCCTCGCCGAGGCCGCCGCCGACGCGATGCCCGCGCGGCGTGCGGCGACGCTGGTGCTCAGCGGGATCGTGTGGCGCAACTCCTGGAAGTACCGCGCGCGCACGTACCGACACCTGTTCTGGGACGGGGGCACGATGCTGGCCAACGCCATGGCCGCGGCCGCCGCCCTCGGCCTGACGCCGCGCCTCCTCACGGGCTTCGTCGACGCAACGGTGCATCGGCTGCTCGGGATCGATGGCGCACGCGAGGTCGCGCTGGCGCTGCTCTGCGTGGGACCCGAGACGCCGCCCGCCGCGGCCGTGCCACCGCCGGCGCCGATCGCGCACGCGACGCTGCCGCTCTCGCGCCACGAGGTGGAGGAGCCGCTGGTCGCGCAGGCCCACGCGGCGTCGGCCCTCGCGACGCCTGACGACGTCGTCCGCTGGCGCACCGGCCAGGCCCCGCCGCCGCCGCCGGGGGGCGCCCGGCTCGTCGCGCTGCCGAAGCCCGATCCGCGCGACGGCCGCGGGCTCGGCGAGACGATCCAGCGACGCGGCTCGACGCGACGCTTCGCA
>QHSB01000689.1 GCA_003220335.1 Candidatus Rokuibacteriota bacterium | reverse complement strand
CCAACGACGTCCGCCTCGTCGCCTACGTCGTGCCGGGGCGCGGCGAGGTGCCGACGGCCGGCGTGCTGCGCGACTTCGTCAAGCGCCGTCTGCCCTCGGCCTTCGTGCCGTCGGCCTTCGTGCTGCTGGCGGCGCTGCCGCTGGGGCCGACGGGCAAGCTCGACCGCCGCGCGCTGCCCGCGCCGGAGGCCACGCGCGACTCGCGTGAGATCGTGCGCGCGCGCGGGCCGCTGAAGCTGCAGCTCGCAGAGGTGTGGCGTGAGCTGCTCGGCGTGCCCCAGGTCGGGGCCACCGATGACTTCTTCGACCTCGGCGGCCACTCGCTGCTCGCCGTGCGGATGCTGCAGCGCGTGCACGACCTCTACGGCACCCTGCTGCCGCTGGCCGTGCTCTACACCAACCCGACGATCGACGGCCTGTCCGAGGCGCTGATCGCGAGCGAGCCGGCGGAGTTCCAGGCACCGCTCGTGCGCCTGCGCGACGGCGGCGAACGCACGCCGCTCTTCTTCTTCCACGGTGATCTGAACGGCGGCGGCTTCTACACGCTGACGCTCGCGCGCCGCCTCGCCCCGGACCGCACGTTCTGGGTGGTTCAGCCGCTCGGGCTGCACGGCCGGCCGGCGCCGATGACGATCGAGGCGATGGCGCGCGTGCACGTCGAGCAGGTGATCGCCGCGTGCCCCGAGGGCCCGCTCGTCCTGGGTGGCTACTGCAACGGCGGTCTCGTGGCCTACGAGACCGCGCGCCTGCTCACGGCCGCCGGCCGCCACGTCGAGCGGCTCGTGCTCGTCGCCACCGACGCCGACACGCGCTTCCGGGCGTTGCGCTGGCCCATCGCGGCCGCCGCGCGCCTGATGGGCCTGGGCCCCGAGGGCGCGCTCGAGCAGTTCGGCCGCCTGCGCTACTTCGCCGATCGCCTGCGCGAGCTCGATACGGCGGGCCAGGCGGCGTTCCTCGCGCGCGCCGCCGCCCGCCTGGCCCGCCAGCTGGCCCGGCGACTGCGCCACGCGCTGCCGCTGCCGGCGCCGGACGTGCCGGCGGCGCCGCCGCTCTTCGAGCGCTACTACGACGCGTGCATGGGCTACGTCCCCGGCCCCTGGCCCGGCCGCGTCGTGGTGTTCTGGCCCGAGGCCGAGCTGCCCGCGCGCGCCGGGGACCCGAGCTACGGCTGGGCGCGGCTCGTCGCGCGCGTGGACACCTTCCGCATCCCGGGCGACCACGACGAGATCGTCACCCGGCACATCGAGCGGATCGCCACCACCCTCGAGGAGCTGCTCGCGTGAGTCCCACGGTGGCGTGGGCGCCCGCCCCCTCGGCGCCAACGCTGCCGACCGGTGAGGTCCACGTCTGGCGGGTCGATCTCGACGCGGCGCCGCCTCGGCTGGCCGCGCTGGCCGCGACGCTCAGCACCGAGGAGCGCGGGCGCGCGCTGCGCTTTCGCTTCGACGCCCATCGCGACCGCTGGGTGGCTGCACGGGGCACGCTGCGCGCGATCCTCGCCGCCTACCTGCGCCGCACGCCGGGCAGCCTGAACCTCGCCGCCGACGCCAACGGCAAGCCGTTCCTCCAGAACGGCGATGGCCCGGCGCCGCTGCGCTTCAACCTCGCCCACGCCGACGACGTCGCGCTGGTCGCCGTGGGGTGGCATCGCGAGGTCGGCGTCGACATCGAGCGCGAGGCGCCGGACCGGGCCGACCTCGAGGTCGCGCGCCGGCTCTTTGCCGCCGACGAAGCCGTGGCGCTCGCCGCGATGCCGATGCCGCTGCGCTGCCGCGCGTTCTTCGAGCTGTGGACCGCGCGCGAGGCGTACGCGAAAGCGATCGGGCGCGGGCTCGAGGCGATGCCCGACACGCCGCCCACCGGCTGGACGGTGCGCCACCTGGAAGTCGGGCCGGGTTACGCGGCGGCGGTGGCGGTGGAGCGCGGCGCCGAGGCCGTGCGCTGCTGGAGATGGCAGGAGCCGTCGACCGCGCACGTGAACACGCCTTCGCGCGGCTGAGCTATTGTCCCTTGTACCGGCACAACGCGCCGGGGCCGGACCAGCTACCGCCCGCGTTGGCGCATCGCTCCTGATCGGAAGGCAGTGAGCCCGGCTGCGCCAGCCTCGCGCAGCCAGCGAGGGTCGAGAGCACGCATAGCAGGGCCAGTACCGCCGCCACGGCCCGCCGGGCTACTTCGCGGGCTCGTTCCCGGGAGCCGTAGTCGGAGCAGGTGCCGCCCCCGGCGGCGACGAACCCGGCGATACGTACGTGGGCTCTAAGCTTCCGCCCGGGACTGGGATCTGATTGCCCTTGGCGTACATGCACTGTAGATACGTCATGTCATAGCGCCATTTTTCCGTCGCCTTCGCTTCGATCGCGGCGGCCTGGCGGCACACAGCGTCGTCGGAACGAAATTCGTCGGCATTCTTGGCGGTGCCTGGAAGCGCCAGGATTCCCGGCCGACTCG
>QHSB01000688.1 GCA_003220335.1 Candidatus Rokuibacteriota bacterium | reverse complement strand
CGCGACGTCACGCCGTCCTCGTGCCGGCGGCGGCCAGTCGCGCGAACGGCAGGCGCCGCACGCGCTGCCCCGTGAGATGGACGAGCGCGTTGGCCACCGCGGGCGCGAGCGGCGGCAGGCCCGGCTCGCCGACGCCGGTCGGCGCCGCGCCGGACGGCACGATGTGCACCTCGACCGCCGGCATCTCGGCGATCCGCAGCGGGCGGTAGCCGTCGAAGTTCCTCTGCTGCACGCGGCCCCGCACGAGCGTGATCTCGCTCCACAGCGCGCCGGCGAGGCCGTAGCCGATGCCACCCTCCATCTGCGCGCGGATGATGTCGGGGTTGATGGCGGTCCCGCAGTCGACCGCGCAGACGACGCGCTCGACCTTGGGCAAGCCATCGGGGCGCAGCGAGACCTCGGCCACCTGGGCCACGACACTGTTGAACGACTCGTGCACGGCGACGCCACGCGCGCGGCCGGCGGGCAGCGGCTGGCCCCAGCCCGCCTTGTCGGCGGCAAGATTCAGCGTCGCCAGGTGGCGCGGATGCTTCGCGAGCAGGGCACGACGCAGCTCGATCGGATCGCGCGCGGCCGCCTGCGCGAGCTCGTCGAGGAACGTTTCCGTCGCGTACGCGGTGTGGGTGCTTCCGACGGAACGCCACCACAGCACCGGCACGCCGACGTCGGTCGTGTGCAGCTCCACGGCGATGGTCGGCACGGCGTAAGGAAGATTCGCCGCGCCCTCCACGGACGTCTGATCCACTCCGTTCTTCACCAGCGCCGACTCGAACGACGTTCCTCGCATGATCGACTGGCCGACGATGCGGTGCTCCCAGGCGACCACGTTGCCCTGGGCGTCGAGCCCGGCGCGCAGCCGATGCACGTAGAGCGGTCGATAGCGGCCGCCCTGGATGTCGTCCTCGCGCGTCCACACGA
>QHSB01000687.1 GCA_003220335.1 Candidatus Rokuibacteriota bacterium | reverse complement strand
AGGACTCGGGCCGCGCCGCGCAGCGCGCCGTCGACGTCGCCCTCGCGCCGCGCCGGAGTCCCCGGACGTCCGGCGAGCACGCGATACGCCGCGTAGAGCTCGTCGGTGCCGCGCGTCTCCGCGCGGCTCTCGTCCCAGGTCACGCGCAGGGCCTCGCGCCCCTTGCGCGCGGCCCAGAAGCCGGTGGCCACCACGGCGACGCCGGTCGGCACCGGCACGACGTGGGTGACGCCCGTCACGCGGCGCGCGGCCGTCGCATCGAACGACTTCACGGTGGCGCCGAAGCGCGGCGGCCGCGCGATGAGCGCGGTGAGCATCCCCGGCAGTG
>QHSB01000686.1 GCA_003220335.1 Candidatus Rokuibacteriota bacterium | reverse complement strand
ACTTGCCCAGCGCCTCCTCGCGGCTCACGCACACCTTGCCGGCGATGTGGCCACAGCGCTTCGGGAAGCGCTGGTCCTCGAGGTGGATGCCGGCCACGCCGGTCTTGATCATCTCCTGCACCGTGCGCATGGTCGAGAGCGCGTTGCCGTAGCCGTCGTCGGCGTCGGCGATGACCGGGACGTCGACGGCGCCCGCCACCATCGAGGCGATGCGCGCGACCTCGGTCTGGGTCAGGAACCCCATGTCCGGCCACCCGTTGGCCATGGCGACGGAATATCCGCTGAGGTAGATCGCCTTGATGCCCACCTTCTCGGCGATCTGCGCGTCCAGCGGCGAGTACACGCCGCCCGTGAACACGTAGGGCTCGTCCTTCAGCAGCCGGCGGAACGCCTTGCCTTTGCTCTCGATCATCGCGTGGTCTCCTTGGGTCGGGTTACGCGGTGCGCTCGAGCGCCGTCGTACTGGCGCACCAGCGGCAATAGGTGGTGGCATCGAACTCGAGCGAGCAGGAGGCGCACACGGTCGTCCCGCACTCCGCGCAGGGGGCGCGGCGATCCTGCTCGAGCGTCATTCCACAGTGGCAGGCCGTCATGGTGAGTCCCTCCCTCGTTGCCGTCTAGTGCAGCTCGAACGGGTCGGCCGAGTGCACGGCCGCCGTGTCCAGCAGCGACCCCGCGCAGGCGCGGCAGTAGGTCGCCGACTCCAGGTGAATGGTGCAGGCCCGGCAGCACGTCGTTCCGCAATCGAAGCAGCCGAAGAGCGCGAGCTCGTTCGGGGCCCCGTGTCCGCATCCGCATCGACCGTCCATCGTCGCCTCCGTTGGCGAGCGTGAGTAGCGTGTGTTCCTTGTGCTCACTGTGCCGGGGTCCGCGCGCGTCGGCAAACTCATTGTTTTTATCGGGCCTATAAAATTTCTCGATCAGAAAGATCTTTCACAGGTGGGTATAATCGGACCGTATCGGGGAGGGGGAGGCCATAAGCGGGGTGAATGGGTGGAGATCGGCCAGGTAGAGGCCTTCCTTGCCGTGGGGACCTTCGGCGGCTTCCGGCGGGCCGCGGACGCCCTGCGGGTGACCCAGCCGGCCATCAGCGCCCGCATCCGGGCGCTGGAGCAGTCCCTCGGGGTCCCCCTCTTCGTCCGCAGCCAGACGGGCCTGAGCCTGTCGGCGGCCGGCCGGGCCTTCCGTCCCCACGCCGAGCAGCTCCTGCACGCGGTGGCCCTGGCCCGCCAGGCCGTGCACGACCTCCGCCCGGCCAGCGGCAGCGCCCTGCAGATCGCCGCCGCGCTCTCCATCTGCACCTACGTCCTGCCCGACGTGCTCAAGCGCTTCCAGGCCGCCCATCCCAAGGTCATGATCACGGTGCGGTCGGGCCACTCCAAGGAGGTGCTCGAGATGGTCCTGGGCGGCCAGGCCGAGATCGGCCTCGCCCGCTCGCTGCAGCATCCCGAGGTCGAGACGCTCAGCCTGCGGGACGACCCGCTGGTGCTCGTGGCCCGCCCGGACTCGCAGGTTGCCCGCGCCCGGCGCGTGCGACTGGAGGACGTGGCCGGCCAGCCGCTGGTCTTCTTCGACCGCGGCTCGAGCGACTGGACGCTGACCCACGGCCTGTTCCGAAGAGCCGGCCTGGTGCCCAACGTGGTGCTGGAAGTCGAGACGATCGAGACGGCCAAGCGCATGGTGGAGCGGGGAATGGGGCTCGCGTTTCTGCCGCACCTGGCGGTGGTGAACGAGATCCGCCGGCGGCGGCTGGTGGGCCTCGAGCTCAGTGACGCCGAGCCGCTGAGCCGCAGCCTCGACGTCATCCATCCGCGCCAGCGCCCACTCAGCCACGAGGCGCTCGCGCTCCTCAAGACCCTGCGCGCGGCGGTGGGCGAGGAGGCCGAGGCTCCGCGGCGGCGCGCGCGAAAGGTCGAGCGCTAGGACGGGGTCAGGACGAACGGCGGTCGCGGCGGCTCAGCAGGGCCACGATCACGACCACCAGCATGCCGGCCAGGAGCGCGAGCCCGCCGAACAGCAGCGCGGCGGTGAGCGGGCTCCAGCCGGCCGTCCGCAGCGGCCCGCCGTGATCGGCCCAGGCCTCACCGACGACGAGAA
>QHSB01000627.1 GCA_003220335.1 Candidatus Rokuibacteriota bacterium | reverse complement strand
ACGAGCTCGTAGATCTTGCCGGGCAGAAAGCCGCCGGCGAGATGGATGTGCGTCGGGTCGTCCACGAGCCGCCCGTCGTCCAGCCGGGCGAAGCGCCACCGCTCGCGCGGCACGATCTCTCTCGGCCCGAGACGGGCGGAGCGTACCGTCAGCACGTTGTCGGGATGCCGGGGATCGGCCACCGGATAGGCCACGTGATCGCGATGAGCGAGGGGCAGCGTCGGGCTCGGTCGCTCGACGGTCCAATCGCTGCGCACGAGCCCCTCGATCGGACCGTTGCCGTCGCGCGCGATCGGCGCACGCAGCCGCAGCAGCCCGGGCTGGCGGGGCACGTCGAACTGCCAGCCGACCCAGATGAGCGTGAGGTTCAGGCGCATCAGGAATCGATCGCCGAAGTCCTCGGCCGTCGACGGATCGAGGCTCCAGGCCGCGCGATTGAAGTACGGGAGCAGCGCCTTGCCGCCGCGATTGCTCACCTCCAGGAGCGCCGTCGCCCCGCGCGCAGGCGGCCGTCGCGGCCGCAAGACCATGAAATCCGCGGAGGCCTCCACGCGCCCGCGCGCGTTGCGGGGGGCGCGGTCGAGATCGACGATGGCCGCGTTGGCGGGATGCGTCGGATCGAGCTCGATCTCCACGGTGCCGGCGAGCTTCTCGTAGTCGCCGCCCAGGACGTCCTGACGCGTGCTCACGAGCACCCGTCGGACCTCGGCGCCGGCGCTGCCGGCGGCGGTGAGGAGGAGAACGAGGACCGCGACCGCGGCGCGCGCGGTCATCGGCGCGCGTAGCTCACGCGGTGGATGCGATCCGCGTGATCGTCGGAGACATAGAGGCTGCCGTCACGCCCGATCGCGAGGTCGACGGGCCGGCCGAGCACGCGCTCGCCGTCGCGCCAGCCCGTCGAGAACTCCTCGACCCCGGCGGCGAGCCCGTGACGGAAGCGGACCCGGACGATCTTGTACCCAACGGGCGGCAACCCGGGCCGCGAGCCGTGGAGGGCGACGAAGAGATCGCCGAGGTACTCCGGGGGAAACTGCGCTCCCGTGTAGAAGGCCAGGCCGAGCGGGGCGGCATGCGGCGAGAGCTCCAGACTCGGCAGCGTCATCGCCCGGCAGCCGCGTGCGCCGTCGAACGTCGGATCGCGCAGGAAGGCGCCGCCCTGGGCGAAGCACTGCGGCCAGCCGTACGCCGCGCCGTGGCGGACCTCCGTCACGTAATCGGGCGGCGCGCCGCCGCCGGGCCAGTCGCGCTCGTTCACCGTCGCCCACAGGGCGGCCGTGGTCGGGTGAAACGTCAAGCCGACCGGGTTGCGCAGCCCCGTGGCGAAGAGCTGTTCGCCGGAGCCGTCGGCGTTGTAGCGAACGATGGCCGCACGGCGCCGGTCGCGCTCCCGGCAGACATCGCACGACGAGCCGATACCGACGTAGAGCTTGTCGTCGGGGCCGAAGACGATGGAGCGCGTCCAGTGATGCGCGGCGTGCGGCAGCCCCCGGACGACCACGGTCGGCTCGACGGCGGTCTGCGTTCCGGCATGGTAGCGGTATCGCACGATGCGTCCGGTCTCCGCCACGTACAGGTGACCACCTCTGAAGGCCAGCCCGTGCGGGAGCTCGAGGTCCTTGAGGATCGTGACCACCTCGGTCGCGCGACCGGTCCCGCGACGATCGCGCAGCGCCACGACCCGCCCGCGCGAGGCGATCGAGACGAGGAGCACGCCCTCGGGATCGACGGCGAGGGCGCGCGCGCCGCCGAGCTGCTCGGCGTACACGTCAACGCGGAAGCCGGCGGGCACGGTGATCTCGGCCCCCTCG
>QHSB01000626.1 GCA_003220335.1 Candidatus Rokuibacteriota bacterium | reverse complement strand
GCGCGAGCTGGGCGCCGACATCGAGTGGATCCAGGGCGGCAACCTCGCGCTCGCCGCCGACGACCGCCGCATGGCCCGCTTCGAGGCGTGGCTGCCGGTCGCGCGCGAGTTCGGCCTGGCGACGCGCCTGCTCCGCCCGCGTGACCTCGGCGCCGTCGTCCCGGGCCTCGCCGGCGACTGGGTGGGCGGCATGCACACGCCCGGCGACGGCCACGCCGATCCCGAGAAGACCACCGACGCGTTCGCGCGGGCCGCCGTCGCGTACGGTGCGAGCCTCCATCTGGAGTGCGCGGTCCAGGGCGTGAGCACGCGGGCGGGCGCCGTCAGCGGCGTCGTCACAGAGCACGGCGAGATCCGCACGCCGACGGTGGTGTGCGCGGCGGGCGCGTGGTCGGCGCGGCTGGCGCGGACCCTCGGCCTCGACCTCCCGCAGCGCTGGGTTCGTGGCACGGTCGCGCGAACGACGCCCGTGCCGGTCGTGAGCGCGTGCGCGGTCTGGGCCCCCGGCGTGGCGTTCCGCCAGTGTCGCGACGGCAGCTTCACCATCGCCGCCGGCGGCGCTCTCGACCACGACGTCACGCTCGACTCGCTGCGCCAGCTGCGCTTCTTCCTGCCGAACTTCTGGAAGAACAAGGCGCTGTTCCGCTTCCACGTGGGGCGGCCGCTGCTGGCGAGCCTGGCGGCGGCGCTGCCCGGCTCGGCGGCGCGCCGGCGGCCGCTCGTGTGGGACCGCGGTCTCGAGCCGCCGCCGAATCCCGCGAAGGTGCGACGCAGCCTGGCCGAGCTCCAGCGCCTGCTGCCGTCGCTGCCGCCGCTCGGGATCGCGCGGCGCTGGGCGGGCTACATCGACGCCGCGCCTGATCTCGTTCCGGTGCTCGGCGAGGTCCCACGGCTCGGCGGCTTCGTGCTCGCGACCGGCTTCAGCGGTCACGGCTTCGCGATGGGGCCCGTCGCCGGCCGCCTCGTCTCCGAGGTGATTCTGGACGGCAAGCCGTCCCTCGACCTCTCCGCGTTCCGCTTCTCGCGCTTCGCCGAAGGCGTCATCGGCACGCCCCGCAACGTCCTGTGAGATCCCGCGCGCGGACGTACGCCATCGCCCTCGACGTCGGCGGCACGTTCACCGACGTCGCGCTGGTGCACGAAGCGAGCGGCCGGCTCTGGGTCACCAAGACGCCGACGACACCGCACGATCCGGCCGACGGATTCATGGCCGGCATCGACAAGGCGTTGCGGCTCGCCGGTGTGGAGGCCGGGTCGTTGCGCCACGTCCTGCACGGAACGACGACCGCCACCAACGCCATCCTGGAAGCCAAGGGCGCGGCCACGGGCCTGCTCACCACCGCCGGCTTCCGTTACGTGCTCGAGATCGGCCGCCACGACATTCCCCGGCGCGCCAACATGTTCGCCTGGGTGAAGCCGGCGCGGCCGGTCCCGCCCGAGCGGATCTTCGAGATCGACGGGCGCATCGCCGTCGACGGCGAAGAGCTGGAGCCCCTCGACGAGACCGCGGTGCGGGTGGCGGCCCGGCGGCTGCGCGAGGCCGCCGTGAACTCGATCGCGGTGTGCTTCCTGCACGGCTACGCCAACGCGACGCACGAGCGGCGCGCCCGGGCGCTGCTCCGGCAGGAGCATCCGGACTGCGCGGTGTCGCTGTCCAGCGAGGTGCTGCCGGTCTTCCGCGAGTTCGAGCGCTCGATGGGCACCGTGCTCAACGCCTACGTGCAGCCGCTGGTCGGGCGGTACGTCACGCGCCTGGTGGAGCGGCTGCGCCCGCG
>QHSB01000625.1 GCA_003220335.1 Candidatus Rokuibacteriota bacterium | reverse complement strand
AGAATGTCTCACTTGTCGGCGACCCTGACCGCCGCGCCGTCCTTGAGCGAGGGCGGTGGCGCCACCACCACGCGCTCGCCCGCGCGCACGCCCTTGAGGATCTCCCGCTCTGCGCCGGCGGCCTGGCCGGGCGTCACGCTGCGGCGCTCGACCTTGCCGTCCGCGTAGACGAACACGGCCCCGTCGCTGCGCACGGCACCGGCGGGAACGAGCACGCCCTGTGCGACGGGCGTTGCGGGCGCGGCGGAGGGCGACCCGAGGAATGCGACGCGCACGCCCATGTCCGGAACGATGCGCGGGTCCTTGGAGCGGATCGCGATGCGCACCTTGACGGTGGCCTTGCTCCGGTCGGCGGTCGGGATGATCGCGATCACGGAGCCGGGAATCTTCCAGTCGGGATAGGCGTTCAGGGTCGCCTCGACGGGTTGCTCGGACGTCACGCGGTTGATGTAGGACTCGTTGACGTCCACCTGGACCTCCAGGGAGTCCATGTCCACGATGGTGCCGATGCCGGTGCGCGTGAAGCCGCCGCCCGCGGAGATCGGCGAGATCATCTCGCCCGGCTGCGCGGCCTTGGCGATCACGACACCGCTGAACGGCGCGCGGATCACGGTGTTGTCGAGCTGCACCTGCGCCACCGTCACCGATTCGCTGGCCACCCGGGTCTGCTCCGCGTTGGCGGCAATCTTCGCGCGCAGCGTGTCACGCTGGGCGCGGGCGGCGTCCATCGACTGCTCCGGCACGAGCTGACGGTTGAACAGCTCTTGCGCGCGAGCGTAGTCGCGCTCGGCCTGCTGGAGCTGGGCGCGGATCTCGCCGTCCTGGGATCGCGCGGCGGCCAGCTGCGCCCTTGCCAGCGCCAGCTGCGCCGTGGCCTCCGTGTCGTCGAGGCGGGCCAGCACCGCGCCCTCGCGCACGCGCATGCCCTCTTCGATCAGGACCTCGGTGACCTTGCCGGTGATCTTGGCCGAGACGGTGGCCTGCCGGCGTGCGGTGACATAGCCGCTGGCGTCGAGCACGGAGCCGGGGCCGCCCGCCGGTGTCGCCGCGCGTGCGGTCACCGTGCGCACCGTCGGCGTCCCGAGGCGGCTCCAGACGATCCATCCCGCGACGCCGAGCACGACGAGCGCAGCGGCCACGAGCAGCAGCCGGAGCCGGCGCGCGCGGGGCGGGCGCCCGTCGCGGTCGATGCGAAGCTCTCGGAGGAGTTCCGACGTGTCCATCACGCTCGGTTCGTTCGCAGGCAACTCAATCAGTGTCCCACAGGCGACAACACCCAATACACTCTCATCGGCGCCTGCAGATCGTCTCCCACTGCGCCCACGAGCCGGTCTTGGGCGCCGCGCGAACCGTGACGTCCTCGCGCGGATGCTGCACCGGCACGAACGCCGCCTCGAGGCGCTCGCACAGCTCGGCGTCAGAGAAGAAATGGATCAGCAGGCCGGTCTTCGGGCCGTCGTCGTACCGGATCGTGACCCCGCCCTGGGCGTTGCGGTCCACCACGGTGTGCGCGTGATAGATCTGCGTGCTCACCGCGTTGACGCGCAGGAAGAAGAGCCCGCCGGGTCGGAGCAGCGCGGCCACCCTCGTGAAATAGGCCGCAACGTCCGCGTCGCCGCCGTGCTGGAACACCTGGAGCGCGATCACGTAGTCGAAGCGCGCCACCGGGCTCCGGAAGGTGCGAAAGTCGTCACAGATCAGGCGCGGTGCCGGCAGGCTCGGTCGTCGCTGCGCGAGTCGCGCGATGGCTTCGGGCGAGATATCGAGCCCGACGAGCGCGAGCCCGGCGTCGAGCAGCGGCAGGTAATTCCGGCCGTTGCCGCACCCGACGTACAGGCCGGTGCCGTTCCACGCCGAGGCATCGGCGCGCAGGGTGTCGAGGATGCGCTCGACGAACGGCAGGGGCGGCTCGTCCACATAGCGCTGGTTGCGATACTCGTCGTCCCAGCGCAGCGCCGTCAGCCGGCTATCGCTCATCCCACGCCCACGACGCCGGTCGCGAAGAGGTAGCGCCACCATTTTGCCAGGAGGTAGACGAGCAGTACGAGGAGCGCCGCCACGAGGACGCCGCCGACGAGCATGAG
>QHSB01000401.1 GCA_003220335.1 Candidatus Rokuibacteriota bacterium | reverse complement strand
TGCGCCGCAGCTCGGCCGACTCGGCGGCCTCGAACGCCGCCCGCGCCTGTCCCTTCTTCGACTCGTCCATGCCGAGCGCCGCCCATACCTCGTCGAAGACGTGGTGCACGGCCTGGGCGCGGGCGTGCTTGTCGGGCGTGGCGAGCGCCTCCGCCAGCTTGGCCTGCGCCAGCTCGCGTACCCGCGCCTCGAGCACCGTGTCCTTGCCCGTGTTCGGATCGAACGGCCAGCGCGGCTTGGCCGCGCGTGCGGCAAGCTCCTTCTGGATCTTCGCCAAGCGCTTGCAGTGCTCGTGGCCGAAGGCGATCGCCTCGAGCATCGCCTCCTCGGGCACCTCCTTCGCCCCCGCCTCCACCATGAGGACGGCGTCCTCGGTGCCGGCGATCACGACCTCGAGCGTCGAGGCGGTCCGCTGCTCGGTCGTCGGGTTGACGACGAACTGGCCGTCGATCTGACCGACGCGGACCGCGCCGACGGGACCCTCGAACGGAATGCCCGACAGGCAGAGCGCGGCGGAGGCGCCATTTATCGCGAGCACGTCGGGGTCGTTCTCCTGGTCGCCGGAGACGACGAGGCAGATGACCTGCACCTCGTTCGCGAAGCCCTCCGGAAAGAGCGGACGGATCGGCCGGTCGATCAGCCGCGACGTGAGGGTCTCCTTCTTGACCGGCGCACCCTCGCGCTTGAAGTACCCGCCGGGGATGCGACCGCCCGCGTAGGCGCGCTCGCGATACTCCACGGTGAGAGGAAAGAAGTCCTGGCCCTCGCGGGCGGTCTTGGCGGCCACGCACGTGGCGAGCACCATCGTGCCGCCGAAGCGGACGACAACGGCGCCGTCGGCCTGCTTGGCCACCTTGCCGGTCTCGAGAGAGAAGGGGTGGCCGCTGATGTCGAGTGAAACGGTATGAGGCTGATTCATGTGAAAGCTTGTCCTCGCGATTCTGCCGGATCCCGGCGAACGCTTTGGGCCCCCGGGTTCATTCCGACCGAGGACCAGCCATGCACTGCATTACGACTCGGAGCTATCGGCGGATTCCGAGTTTGTCGATGACGGTCCGGTACCGCCCGGCATCCTTGTCCTTTAGATATTCCAGCAGTCCCCGACGCTTCCCGATCAGCATCAGCAGGCCTCGGCGCGAATGGTGATCCTTCGCGTGGGCCTTGAAGTGCTCGGTCAGCCCGTTGATCCGCTCGGTCAGGAGCGCGATCTGGACCTCGGGCGACCCGGTGTCCCCTTCATGCGTCTTGAACTGCTCGATCAAGCTCTTCTTGCGGTCGACAGTCAGCGGCATTCCGGGCCCCCAATCGCCACGTCCCAGAGATCACTCCCCAGGGCGGGTTCCAAAAAACCTTTGTATCGTCTACAGATAGCGGACACTTTATCACGGGGGGCCCAGGAAGTAAAGGAATCGGGTCAGAGACGCCGACGGGCCGTTTCGACGTCGGCGGCGATCTGGGCGCGCAGCGCGTCGACGCTCGGGAAGCGCTTTTCCTCTCTCACCCGCGACACAAACAGGAGCCGAATGGTCTGACCATAGACGTCTCCCGAAAAATCGAGGAGATAAGCCTCGACGGCCAGGGCGTCCTCGCCGAAGGTGGGTCGGACTCCCACGTTCACGACGGCCCGCCGGGTCTGTCCGCCGATCTCGGCCTGGCATGCGTAGACACCCGGCGCCACCAGCACCGGGCGGTCGGGGGCAACGTTCGCCGTGGGAAAGCCGAGCGTACGGCCGCGACCGGCGCCGGCCACGACCTTGCCGGGTAGCGTGTAAGGACGGCCGAGCATTCGCGCCGCGGCGTCGAGGTCGCCGCGGCCGAGCGCCGCCCGAATCGCCGTCGAGGACACGGGCGCACCGTCGACCATCAGCGGCTCGATCACGTCCACGCTGAAGCCGAGCCCCCGGCCCAGGTCGCGCAGCATGTCGGCGTCGCCGCGAGCGCCTCTCCCGAACCGATGGTTGAAGCCGACGATGACCTGCTGCGCGGCAAGCCGGTCGACCAGCACGTCTTTCACGAACGCCTCGGGCTCGACGGCGGCCAGTTCGCGCGTGAAGTCCAGCACGACGGCGCCGTCCACGCCGCAGGCGCCGATGAGCGCCAGGCGCTCGTCGAGCGTCGTGATGGGCAGTGGTGCGCGGTCCGGCTGCAGCACCTCCAGCGGGTGCGGCTCGAAGGTGCACGCCAGCGCGGGCGAGCCCGTGGCGCGCGCGTGAGCGACCGCGGCGCCGAGAATCGCCCGGTGGCCGAGATGGACGCCGTCGAAGACGCCGAGGGCGACCGCGCTCGGTCGCCGCTCAGGCGGGACGGACGGAAGGCCCCGGATGATCCGCATGCACCATTCTCACCGGCCGAACGCTGCGCCCCGTCGCCGCCGCCTCGCCCACGCCGAGCAGGGCGCCCGCCGTGTCGTACACGCGCGCGAGCGTTCCCGCCGCCAACGGCGCCACCAGGTCCGCTGGTTGACCGTGCACGAAGCGACGGGCGCCGCCGGCATCGAGCCGCGCCGCCGGCAGGTGCGCGAGCGCCGCGTCCGGTGGGAGCACGCGCGCCCACAGCTCGGCCGCCGGCGCCTCCTCGAGGTCGCGCCACGCGAGGGCATCGGCGAGCGCGAAGCGCCCGACGCGCGTGCGAACGAGCCGATCGACGGCACCGCCCCACCCGAGCGCGCTGCCCAGCTCGGCGGCGAGCACCCGCACGTACGTTCCCTTGCCGCACACGATGCGCAGCGTGGCGCCGGTCTCCTCGAGCCTCTCCACGTCGATCGCGCTGACGACGACGTCGCGCGGTGTGCGCTCGACCTCCACGCCCTCGCGCGCCAGCTCGTACAGGCGCCGGCCCTCGTGGTGGACGGCCGAGTACATCGGCGGGACCTGCGCGATGCGGCCGACGAAACCGCGGCAGGCGGCCTCCAGCCGTTCGCGCGTCAGCCCGCTCACCGGCGTCTCGGAGAGCACCCGGCCGGAGAGGTCGTGCGTGTCGGTCGTCACGCCGAAGCGGATGGTGGCGACGTACTCCTTGTCCTGGTCCATCAGATAGGGCGTGAGCTTCGTGGCCTCGCCGATCAGCAGCGGCAGGACGCCGGTGGCCGGCGGGTCGAGGGTGCCAGCGTGGCCGATACGCCTCACGCCGAGTCGCGAGCGCGCGCGCGCGACGGCGTCGAATGACGTCACGCCAGCCGTCTTGTCGACGACGAGGATGCCCGACGAGGCCGCGGTCATCGTGGCGCGGCGAGGGCCGCGCTGATGGCGTCGAGAACCCGGTGCGTCACCGCCTCGAGCGGGCCGCTGAGGGTGCAGCCGGCTGCGTTGGCGTGGCCGCCTCCGCCGAAGCCTCCGGCGATCCGGTTGACGTCGACGTCGCCCTTGGCGCGCAGGCTCACCTTCACGCGGCCGCCGTCCAGCTCGCGCAGCAGGCAGGCGACCTTCACGCCGGCGATCGAGCGCGGGTAGTTCACCAGCTCCTCGGACTCGATGAAGCGCTCGGGCACCGCGCCCGCGGGCAGCGCCAGCCACGCCACGCGGCCGTTGTCGCTGACGCGCACGCGCGCGAGCGATTCGCCGAGCAGCCGCAGCGCGTCGGGGGCGCGCCGCTCGTAGAGCGCCGAGGAGACGGCGTCGGGCCTGGCCCCGGCCGCGGTCAGCGCGGCGGCGATCCGGAACGTCTCGGGCGTGACGTTGGAGTAGCGGAACGAGCCCGTGTCGGTGTGGACCGCCGTGAAGAGGTTGGTCGCGATCGAGGGCGTGAGCGACGCGCGCAGCGCCGTCAGGAGGCGGTACACCATCTCGCCGGTCGCGGCGGCGCCAACGTCGATCCAGTTCACGGTGCCGTAGCGGCGGTTGTCGGGATGATGGTCGATGTTGACGACGACCGGCGCCGTGCGCTTCGCCGCGTCGATCAGCCCCTCCGTGCGGTCGGGGTTCGGGCAGTCCGTGAGCACCGCCACGTCGAAGGCCCCCTCGAGCGTCTTGAGCACCTGGTAGCGCTCGACGCCGGGCAGGAACGACAGCGCGCCGGGCGCGGGATGCGGGCCGCCGGCCGCCACCGACCAGCCGCGCGTCTGCAGCGCCTCGCCGATCGCGAGCAGCGTGCCGAGCACGTCGGCGTCCGGGTGCACGTGGCCCAGCATCAACGCGCGCCCGGGGGCGCGGTCGAAGGCGGCGACGACGTCGGCCGGAACGCGCACCGTGTCGCTCACGAGCCCGGGGCCCGCACTTGCTTGAGGAGCGACTGAATGCGCGCGGCATGCTCGAGCGAGTGGTCGGGACGAAACTCGAGGTCCGGGGTGACGCGCAGCTCGAGGTGCTGGCGCAGCCAGTTGCGCACGAAGCCCCGGGCGCTGTCCAGCGCCGTCATCGACGCCTTCCACTGCGCGTCGTTGCCCAGGACCGAGACGAAGATCTTGGCCGAGCGCAGGTCCTTCGACGTCTCCACCTCGGTGACGGTCACGAAGCCGAGCCGCGGGTCCTTGAGCTCGCGCTGCAGCAGCATCGAGACTTCTTCCTTGATGAGCTGGTTGACGCGGTCGAGCCGTTTGCCCTGCATCAGAGAATCTCCACGGTCGTGTCGAGGACCATGCCCTCGACGTGGTCCTCGATGAAATCCATCGCCTTTGACACCACCTCGTTGGCGTGGCGGGCGTCGTTCGAGACGTAGGCGAGGGCGAGGGTCGCGCGCTGCCAGGTGTCCTGGTGGTCGACCTCGGCCACCGAGACCTCGAAGCGGGCGCGCACCCGCTCCTTGAGGCCCTTGAGGACGTGGCGCTTGCCCTTCAGCGAGTCCACGTCCGGCAGGTGGAGCTCCATCATCCCCAGCGCGACGCGCGCGGCGCTCACGAGCCCTCTCGCCGCCGCGCTACAGCGTCCGCGCGACCTCTTCGGTCGAGAACACCTCGATCACGTCGCCCGGCAGGATGCCGGGGACGGCATCGACCCCGATGCCGCAGTCCTGGCCGTTCAGCACCTCGCGGACGTCGTCCTTGAACCGCTTGAGCGACGTGATGGTCCCCGTGCCGAACACCGAGTCGCCGCGCTTCACGCGCGCCTTGGCGCCGCGCACGATCTTGCCCTCCGCCACGTAGGAGCCCGCGATGGGGCCGAGCTTGGAGATGACGAAGATCTGCCGCACGTCGGCGCGGCCGATGATCGTCTCGCGGATCTCGGGCGCGAGCATGCCCGCCAGCGCCGCCTTGAGATCGTTGATCGCCTCGTAGATGACGTTGTACGCGCGCAGGTCGACGCCGTTGGCCTGGGCCTGCTGGCTCGCCTTGGGCTCCGCCTTCACGTTGAACCCGAGCACGATGGCGCCCGAGGCCGAGGCCAGCATGACGTCGCTCTCGTTGATGGCGCCGACCGAGGAGTGGATGACCTTCAGCTTCACCTCCTCGGTGGAGAGCTGCTCGAGCGATTGCGCGAGCGCCTCGACCGAGCCCTGCACGTCGGCCTTGAGGATGAGCCGCAGCTCCTTGACCTCACCCGTCTGGATCTGCTTCTGCAGCCCCTCCAGCGTGATGCGGGTGGACGCCTTGCCCGCGCCCTTCGCCCGGTCGGCGCGCATGGTGGCGATCTGACGCGCCTTGCGCTCGTCGGAGACCGCGACGATGACATCGCCGGCCGACGGCACGCCCGACAGCCCGAGCACCTCGACGGGGTCCGACGGTCCCGCCGACGCGACCTTCTTACCGGTCGGATCGATCAGCGCGCGGATGCGCCCGGAGTGCGCCCCGACCACGATCGCGTCGCCTTCCTTGAGCGTTCCGTTCTGGATCAGGGCGGTGGCCACGGGGCCGCGGCCGCGGTCCAGCCGGCTCTCGATGATGACGCCCTTGGCCGCACGGTTCGGGTTCGCCTTGAGCTCGAGGATCTCGGACTGCAGCGCGGTCATCTCCAGCAGCTGCTCGATACCGGTGCCCTTCTTGGCCGAGGTCGGCACGAAGATCGTCTGGCCTCCCCAGTCCTCGGGGACGAGGTCGAGGTTCGCCAGCTCGCGCTTGACGCGATCGGGATCGGCCTCGGGCTTGTCGATCTTGTTGACGGCCACGATGATCGGCACGTTCGCGGCGCGGGCGTGGTTGATGGCTTCCTGCGTCTGCGGCATCACGCCATCGTCGGCGGCGACGACGAGGATGACGATGTCGGTGGCCTGGGCGCCGCGCGCGCGCATGGCCGTGAACGCCTCGTGACCCGGCGTGTCCAGGAACGTGACTTTGCCGTGCGAGGTCATGACTTGATAGGCGCCGATGTGCTGGGTGATGCCGCCGAACTCCTTCTCGGCCACCTTCGACTTTCGGATGGCATCGAGCAGCGACGTCTTGCCGTGGTCGACGTGACCCATGACGGTGACGACGGGCGGCCGGAGCACCTGCGTGCCGGTGTCGGCGTCCTCCTCCTCGAGAACATCGCCTTCCACCGAGCGGATCTCGACGTCGAAGCCGAACTTGTCGGCGACGAGCTTGGCCTCGGTGGGATCGAGCAGGTCGTTGACCATGCGCATGACGCCCAGCTCGAGCAGGCCCTTGATGACCTCGCCCGACTTGCGCCGCATCTTCTCGGCCAGCTCGGACACCGTGACCGACTCGGGCACGCGGATGAGCTCGCGACGGACCTCTGCGGCCGGTACCGGCGGCGCCTCGACGGCCGGCGTCGTGACGCGCGCGGCCGGAGTCTCCGCCGCGGGCCTCGCCGGTGCGGGCGGCATACCGGCGGCGGGCGCCACGGGGCGCGACACGGCCGGGCGCGGGGGCGCCGGGGGTGCCGCCGGACGGGGCGGCCCCTGCGTCATCCGCGGAGGCGCGAATGGTCCGGCGGGCTGGCGCGACGGTCGCGAGGGCGTGGGCGGCGACGTCGGGCGCTCGAGCGGTCGGAACGGCACGATCTTCGGCTCGGGCTTCGGGGGCGCCGCCGGCCCGGCTGCCGCAGCGGCCGGCCTCACCGGCTCCGCCGGCAGCGGGGGCGCGGGGGGCGCGACCCGGGAGGGCTCCGGCGCGATCTCCGGTGGCTTGGCGACGATGACCGGCGGCTCACCCGTAATCTCGGCGGGCCTCGGCTTGACGATCGTCGCGGCCGGCTTGACCTCGGCCGGAACCTCGTCGGCCGCGTCGGCAGGCTTGCTCTTCTTCGCGCGCGACGGCTTTTTCGCCACGACCTCGGCACCGTCGACGACCGCGCCGTCTTCTGTCGGCGCCTTCGGCTTCGCGACGCGCTTGAGCTTGACCGGTTCCTCCGGAAGCTCGCGCCCCTTGCCAAGCTTGGTGCGCAGCTCGTTGGCGAGCTTCGCGTCGAGGGGAGTCATGGCACGGACGCCCTTGTGTCCCATCTCCTCGGCGGCGAGCATCAGATCCTTGCTCGTGACGCCGAGCTCTTTCGCCAGCTCGATGACTTTTACCTTGGTCGCTGCCACTGTCCCCTCACTTCTCCGAAACCACCGTTTCGATCAACTCCCTCTCCGCCTCGCTCGGCCGCCTGAACGCGTGCGCCAGCCGCCCGGGCTTCAGCGCGCGCTCCAGACACTCCGGGCCGCAACACACGTAGGCGCCGCGCCCGGGCGCGCGCTCGTCGACGCTGACGCGACCGTCCGCGGCACGCACGAGCCGCCGCATCTCCGCCTTCGGCCGCCGCCGGCGGCAGCCCAGACACGTGCGGATCGGCGCGGCGCGCTTCGTCGTCGTCACGCCGTCGCGGGCGGGTGCTCCGGCTCCGCCACGGCGCCCTCGTCCTCGTGCGTGTCCTTGGGCTCGCGCTCCGCCACCCACGCCTCGGCGGCGGCCAGGATCGTGTCCGCAGCCGCCCCGACGGCGGGCAGCGCCGCGAGCCGCTCGCGGCCTGCAGCCACCACCGCGCGCGGCGACACGAGCCCCGTCTCGACGAGCGCCTGGAACGCCTCCGGCGTCACCCCGGGCAGCGTGGACAGCGCCGCGCGGGCCGCCTCCGCGTGCTCGGCCTCGGCGCGCTCGGCCTCGACCTCGCTCTCGCTCTTGATGTCGATGCGCATGCCGGTCAGCTTCGCGGCGAGGCGGGCGTTCTGCCCCTTCTTGCCGATCGCCAGCGAGAGCTGGTTGTCCGGCACGACCACGAGCGCCGCCATCTGTGTTTCGCCCGGAGCCTCGCCGCCCTCGGGATCGGGCTCCTCCGCGATCGTCACCGACGAGACCTTCGCGGGCGACAGCGCGCGCGCCACGAACGAGGCCGGGTCGTTCGACCACTCGATGATGTCGATCTTTTCGCCGCGCAGCTCGCGACTGATGACCTGGATGCGCGTGCCGCGCAGTCCCACGCAGGCGCCGATCGGATCCACGTCGCGCTTGGTCGAAGCCACGGCGACCTTCGCGCGCTCGCCACCCTCCCGCGCGGTCGCCTTGACGATGACGATCCCCTCCTGGATCTCGGGAATCTCCGTCTCGAACAGGCGCGCGAGGTAGCCGGGGTGCGTGCGCGAGAGCGAGATCTGCGGGCCCTTGGCGGTACGCCGCACCTCGAGCACGTAGGCGCGCACGCGGTCGCCCGGGTTGTAGCGCTCGCCCGGAATCTGCTCGCGCTCGGGCAGGATCGCCTCCGCCTTGCCGACCTCCAGGATCACGTTGCGCTTCTCGATCCGGTGCACGACACCGCGCAGGATCTGACCTTCTTTGCCGACGAACTCCGAGTAGATGCCCTCACGCTCGGCGTCGCGGACCTTTTGAAGGATGACCTGCTTCGCGGTCTGGGCGGCGATGCGTCCCAGATCTTGCAAAGGGCGGTCTTGCAGCAGTTCGAGCTCCACGCCGAGCTCGGCCTCGGGGTTCAGGGCCTTGGCGTCAGCCAGCGCGATCTGCGTCTCCGGATCGGTGACCTCCTCGACCACCTGCTTGCGCTGATAGATCCGGAAGTCGCCGGTCTTGCGGTCGATGTGGATACGGACGTTGTCGCCCGGTCCCAGGCTCTTGCGGGACGCCGACAACAGGGCAGTCTCCAGCGCCTCGAAGAGGACCTCCTTGTCGATCCCCTTCTCGCGTCCGAGCTGCTCGATGATCATGATCAATTCGCGGTTCATCTGTCCTGCGACCGTTTGCTCCAGGGCACCTCGGCGTCCAGCCGGGCCTTGGTGACGCTCGCCCGGTCCAGCTTCGCCTCCGTGCCATCGTCCTGTTCGAGAACGACCTGCCCGCCGTCGATGCCGAGCAGTCGGCCCCGCACTTCCTGCCCACCGGTGAGCCAGCAGCGCACACGCTTGCCGGCCGCCCAGCGAAACTCCCGATCCGTTCGGAGCTGACGATCCAGCCCCGGCGACGAGACCTCGAGATCGTACGCCTCCTCGATCAACGCCGACGCGTCGAGCACGTCGCCCACCTCGCGGCTCACCCGCTGGCAGTCGTCGATGCCGACACCCCCCGGCTTGTCCACGTACAAGCGCAGCACGCCCCGGGGTCGGCGCGGCCGCCACTCCAGGTCGACGAGGGTGAGTCCGTGATCGCGGAGCACGGGCTGCACGACTCCCTCGATCTCGAGCTGCTTCTCGTCGTCCTGCATCACCGATCACACGAAAGTAAAAAAGTGGGCAACGCCCACTTTTTCGAGAGGTTAGCACGGGGTGGCGGCGGAGGCAAGTTCGCCACGCAGCGCCGCCGCGAGGCGCCCGTCAGCGGGCAAGCACGCGGAAGACGTCCAACCCGCGAATCGTCTCCACGACGGCGGCCGGAGCGACGCGCTGTTCGCGACGCGGCGCGCGGCGCTCCTTGATCTCCACGACGCCCTCCTTGGCGAGCGCATTGCCGACGGTCACGCGGACGGGCACGCCGACCAGGTCGGCGTCCTTGAATTTCACCCCCGGCCGCTCGTCGCGGTCGTCGAGGAGCGCGTCGAGCCCGGCCGCCCGGCACTGGGCGTAGATGGACTCGGCCGCCGCGCTCTGCGCCGGGTCGCGCAGGCTCACGAGCACGATGTGCACGTCGAAGGGCGCGATCGACGCGGGCCACACGATGCCGTCGGCGTCGGCGCCCTGCTCGATCGCGCTGGCGGCGATGCGCGCGGGCCCGATGCCGTAGGACCCCATGACGATCGGGCGCTCCTGGCCCGACTCGTCGAGATACTTCGCGTTCAGGCCCTCGGAGTACTTGGTGCCGAGCTTGAAGATATTGCCGATCTCGATGACGCGCTCGACCTCCAGTGCCTTGCCGCACTGCACGCACGCCTCGCCGGGGACGACGGTGTGCAGGTCGACGAAGCGCGGCTGGAAATCGCGGCCCGGTGCGACCCCACGCAGGTGGAAGCCCTCCCGATTGGCGCCGACGACGTACGTTCCCTCACGGAGCGTCTCGTCGGCGAGCACGGGCACGCGGACGCCCACAGGCCCCACCGAGCCGACGGGCGTCCCGAGATGCTCCCGCACCTCCTCCGGATGCGCGGGCCGCGCCTCCTCGCCGAGCGCGCGCGCGAGCTTGCGCTCGTGCAGGTTGTGGTCCCCGCGCACGAGCACCAGCACCGGCCCCGCCTTCGGCGCCACGAAGAGCAGCGACTTGATCGTCAGCCGTGGGTCGACGTTCAGATATGCCGCGACCTCGGCGATCGTCCTCGCGTTCGGCGTCGCCACCTCTTCCCGCGTCCAGCCGGGGAAGGCCGGCACCTCGGGCACGCCGCGCGCGAGCTCGACGTTGGCGGCGTAGTCGCAGCCCTCACAGATCGCGATCTCGTCCTCGCCCGCCGCGCTCGGAGCCATGAACTCGTGCGCCCCGAGCCCGCCCATCATCCCGGTGTCCGACTGCACGACCCGGAAGCGCAGGCCACAGCGCTCGAAGATCTTGCGGTAGGCCGCCTCGTGGGCGGCGTACGAGCGGTCGAGGGCGGCCGCGTCGGGATCGAGCGTGTAGGAATCCTTCATGACGAACTCGCGGGTGCGGAGCACGCCCGAGCGCGGCCGCGCCTCGTCGCGCTCCTTCGTCTGGATCTGGTACCAGATCTGCGGCAGGTCCCGATATGACCGGATCTCGCGGGCGGCCAGCCACGCGATGACTTCTTCATGGGTCATGGCGAGACACATGTCTCGGTCGTTTCGATCCTTGAGCCGGAACATCTCGGGGCCGATGGCATCCCAGCGGCCGCTGTCGCGCCAGATCTCGGCGGGGTGCAGGACGGGCATGGTCATCTCCTGCCCGCCGATGGCGTTCATCTCCTCGCGGATGATCCGGTTCACGCGGTCGAGCACGCGCTGGCCGAGCGGCAGCCAGACGTAGATGCCGGCCGCGAGCTGCCGGACGAGACCGGCGCGCAGCATCAGCTTGTGGCTGCGCGCCTCCGCGTCCGCGGGGTCCTCCCGCAGGGTGGGCACGAGCGACTTCGACAGCCGCATCTACTTCGCGTCTTTCGTCTTGTTGGCGCCCTTCACGCCCGGCGCATAGACGAGGCGCTCGACGGGCTTGCCGCCGAGGATGTGCGACTGCACGATCTCGGGCAGGTCCTCCTGCTTCACGCCGGCGTACCAGACGTTCTCCGGGTAGACGACGATCATCGGCCCGTGGCCGCATTGCGAGAAGCAGCCGGCCTTGTTGACGCGAATGTCACGCTGGCGGCCGGCCTTGACGACCTCGCCGCGCAGGTACTTGACGAAGCCCTCGACGTCGGCCTTCGTCGGGCAGTCGTCGCCGCTGGTGCACACGAACACGTGAACGTCGTATTGGCCCATCAGTCGTCGGCTCCCGCCGTCGCCTTCGCCGCCTTGCGCTCGGCGACGAACTTGTCGACTTCCTCGCGCATGGCGCTCACGATCTCCGCCTCCGGCACCTTCCGGATGACCTCGCCGCCCTTGAAGATGAGCCCGATCCCGCGCCCGCCCGCGACGCCGATGTCCGCCGCGCGCGCCTCGCCGGGCCCGTTGACCTCGCACCCCATCACCGCGATGTGGATCTCGAGCGCCTTGAGGATGTCGATGCCGACGCGCACCTCCTCCGTCGGGTCCGCGGAGAGCGACACGCGGATCGTGTCGCCGATGCCCTGCGAGAGCACGGCGCCGAGGCCGACCGAGGACTTGATCGTCCCCACCCCCGGCGTGCCCGCCTCGGTCACGCCCAGATGGAACGGATAATCGACCTGGTCGGAGAGCATCCGGTAGGCCTCGATCATCATCAGCGGGTCGGAGGCCTTGAGGGAGACCTTCATCTCCTCGTAACTGCACTCCTCGAGGATGTGGATGTGACGGAGCGCCGACTCCACCATGCCTTGCGCGGTGGGCCCGTTGTATTTCTCGAGAAGGTCCTTCTCCAGTGATCCCGCGTTCACCCCGATCCGGATCGGAATCTTCCTGTCCTTGGCGAGGCTCACGACCTCCATCACGAACTTCTTGCCGCCGATATTGCCGGGGTTCAGGCGCAAGCCGTCCACGCCCTGCTCGAGCGCAATGAGGGCGAGCTTGTAGTTGAAGTGGATGTCGGCCACGAGCGGGATGCGGATCTGCCGCTTGATCTCGCCGAGCTTCTCGGCGGCGTCGCGCACGGGCACCGCGCACCGCACGATGTCGCAGCCCGCGGCCTCCAGCGACCAGATCTCGAGCAGCGTCGCCTGCACGTCCCGCGTGTCGGTCTTCGTCATCGACTGCACGGTGATGGGCGCGCCGCCGCCCACCTTGACGCTCCCGAGCTGGATCTGCCGCGTCTTGCGCCGGTTGATCATGTCCCCCCGTCCCTATCTGAAGATCTTGAACGCGTCGAGCCGATTGAGATCGTTCCAGAGCGCGTACACCATCAAGAGCATCAGCAGCACGAATCCGAGCTGCTGCGCCGCCTCCCGCTTCTTGAGCGAGAGCGGACGACCCAGGATCGCCTCGATGACGAAGAAAAAGAGATGCCCGCCGTCCAGCATGGGCACGGGCAGGAGATTGAGCACGGCCAGGTTCACGCTGATGAAGGCGGTGAAGATCGCCAGCGGCCCGAGTCCCTCCTTGGCCTGACGTCCCGCCTCGGTCGCGATCTGGATCGGCCCACCGATATTCGAGGAGTCGATCTGCCGCGAGACGAGCTTCCAGAGGCCCTTGAACGTCAGCACGGTCACGTCCCACGTGCGGACGGCCCCGTGTTCGACGGCGGCCACCGGCCCGTAGGGCTCGAAGCGCACGGACTTCGTCGCGATGCCGGCGTCGATCTTGCCGACGGTGCTCTCCTGACCGGTGGCCGGCGCCTTCTCGGGCACCGCGCGCGGCGTGACCGTGAGCGTCAGCGTCTTGCCGCCGCGCTCCACGGTGATCGGGAACGGCTGTCCGGGCCGGGTGCGGATCGCCTCCACGAGGTCCTCGGGCGTGTACACAGGCTGCCCCGCCACCGCAATCGCGACGTCGCCGGGCTCGAGCCCGGCGCGCTGCGCCGGCGAGTCGGCGAGGACGGAGCTGATCTGGGGGATCAGCTGCGGTCCGGCGCCGATGTCCCACACCTCGCGCCGCTCGCCGAAGATCGGATCGGTCACGGGCTTGCGCCGCGGCGTCACCGTCACCGTCTCCTCGACGTCCCCGCGCTTCACGCGCACGGTGACCGGCCGCCCGCCGGAATCGGCGAGGGCCCGCTCGAGATCCTCCCAGTAGAGGACGCGGCGCCCATTGAGCTCCAGCACGGTATCGCCGGTCTTGATGCCGGCGGCGGCGGCCGGGCTGCCGTCGAGGACGCGGCCGACGACGGCCGGCCACACGGGGCGGCCGAACGTCGCGAAGACGACGGCGAAGATCGCCACCGCCAGCACGAAGTTCATGCCCGGGCCCGCGAAGACGATAAGGAAGCGCGCCCACAGCGGCTTGAGGGCGAACGCCTTCTGCGGGTCGTAGGGTATCGCCTCGCCGCCCTCGATCGGGCTCTCCTCGCCCATCATCTTCACGTAGCCGCCCATCGGGATGAGCGACAGGCAGTACTCGGTCTCCTTGCCGCGCCAGCGCAGCAGGACGGGGCCGAAGCCGATCGAGAAGCGCTCGACGCCCACGCCGGTGAGCCGCGCGACGAAGAAATGGCCGAACTCGTGCACGAGGATCAAGACGCCAATGACGACGATGAACCGCAGCACCATGACGAGAACGTCGACTGTGACTGTCACGACCTTCCTCCGGAGCGCGCGGCGATCCACTCGTGCACGCGGCGCCGCGTGCGCGCGTCGACCTCGACACACTCCTCGATGGATCCGAGCTCGGCCGGCGGCTCCGCGGCCAGCGCGCGCTCGATCGATTGCGTGATCTCGGCAAATCCGATGCGGCGCTCGAGGAAGGCGGCCACCGCCACCTCGTTGGCCGCGTTCAGCACGACCGGCGCCGCACCCCCCTGCTCGAGGGCGGCGCGCGCCAGCCGCAGCGCGGGAAAGCGATCGGGGTCCGGCGGCTCGAAGGTGAGTGGCCCCGTGCGCGTGAGGTCGAGCCGGGCAGACGGCGTCGGCCGCCGCTCCGGGAACGTGAGGGCGTAGAGGATCGGGATGCCCATGTCGGCCACGCCGAGCTGGGCGAGCACCGAGCCGTCGATGTACTCCACCATCGAGTGCACGATGGACTGCGGATGGATCACGACCTGCACCTGATCGGGCGCCAGGTCGAAGAGCCAGCGCGCCTCGATCACCTCGAGGCCCTTGTTCATCAGCGTGGCGGAGTCGATGGTGATCTTGGCGCCCATCTTCCACGTCGGATGACGCAGGGCGTCCTCCACCGTCACCGCGTCGAACTTCGCCTTCGGCAGCTCGCGGAACGGCCCGCCCGAGCCCGTCAATAAGATTCGGTGCACGTCGCCGCGGTTGTGGCCGACGAGGCACTGGAAGACCGCGCTGTGCTCGGAGTCGACGGGCAGCAGCGATACGCCGTGCGCGCGCGCGGCGGCCGTCATGAGCCGGCCGGCCATGGCGAGCGTCTCCTCGTTGGCCAACGCCATCGTGCGCCCCGCCTGGATGGCCGCGATCGTCGGCAGCAGGCCGACCCCGCCGACGAGCGCCGAGAGCACGACGTCGGCGTCGACGTCGCGCGCGAGCGCGACGAGCCCGTCGATCCCCGACAGCAGTTCGGGTCGCGGCGTGGGCAGCAGGCGTGCGAGCGCGTCGACGGCCGCCGGCTCGAGCAGCGCCACCGCCACCGGCGCGTACTTGCGGCAGAGGTCGGCGATCAGCTCGGGGTTGGAGCCGCGCGCGGCCATGCCGGCCACCGCGAATTCTTCGGGGAAGCCGGAGACGAGCTCCAGCGTGCGCAGACCGATCGAGCCCGTGGCGCCGAGCAGCGTGAGTCGCTTCATGCACACCCCGCGAGTCGCGAGAAGTAATAGAAGGCCGGCAGGTTGAAGAGCAGGCTGTCGATCCGGTCGAGCACGCCACCGTGGCCCGGGATCAAGGCCCCGGTGTCCTTCGTCCCCACGCTGCGCTTGATCGCGGATTCCGCCAGGTCGCCGAACTGGCCGGCGACGCCGAGCAGGGCGCCGGCGCCGAGCCAGAGTCCCGGCCCGCACGTGGGCAGCAGCCACGCGCCGAGGGCGGCGCCCGTCGCGATCGACGCCACGAGCTGGGCGAGGGCGCCCTCCACCGACTTCCTGGGGCTGATCACCGGCGCCAGCTTGTGGCGCCCGACGGTCGAGCCGACGAGGTAGGCCGCCGTCTCGCCGAGCCACGTCACGCCCACGACGTAGAGGACGAGCTCGTCGCCGAGCGGCGACGTGTGGTGCAGCAGGATGCCGAAGCCGAGCAGCCAGCCGATGTACATGATGGCGAGCAGTGTGTGGGCCGAGCGCTCGACGTCCGGCGTACCCCGCCAGACCGGTGCCGCCAGCACGGCCACCACGGCCATCAACAGGCTGAACACGGGGAGCGCATCGGGCTGGAGCAGCCGCGCGGCGCCGAAGGACGCGGTGACCCCGACGCCCATCACGAGGGCCAGGCCGCGATCGACGGGTCGGCCGGCCTGCTCGAACAGACGAATCAGCTCCCAGAGCGCGGCGGCGCTGGCGAGCACGACGAGCGTGTTGAACATCCAGCCGGGCGCCTTGATCACGATGAGAAGGAACACGGGCAGCAGCACGAGCGCGCTGAGCAGGCGCTTCAGCATGCCGGATCCCCGCGGCGCGCCCAGCGCGACCGTGGCCGGCGTGGACACGTCACACCCCACCGAAGCGCCGGTCGCGGCGCTGGTAGTCGGCGATGGCCCGGTAGAGGTCCGTGGGCCCGAAGTCCGGCCACAACGTCGGCGTCATCCAGAGCTCGGTGTAGGCGATCTGCCACAGGAGGAAGTTCGAAACGCGCATCTCACCGCTCGTGCGGATGAGCAGATCCGGGTCGGGCACGCCCTCGGTGTAGAGCGCGCGGCTGATGTCCGCCTCCGACACCGCGTCGGGCGCCAGCTCGCCCGCCTGCACGCGCCGGGCAAGGACGCGAAAGGCGTCGAGCAGCTCGTCGCGCCCGCCGTAGTTGAAGGCCACGAGCAGCGTGAGGCCCGGGTTGTCGCGCGTCTCGCGCGCGACGTGCTCGAGCCCGCGGCGCACGGGCAGCGGCACGCCGACCGTGCGGCCGATCACCCGCAGCCGCACCTTGTGCTCCATCAGGTCCGGCAGCTCGCGGTAGATCGACTCCTCGAGCAGCCGCATCAGCATCGTGACCTCGTCCTCCGGGCGGTTCCAGTTCTCCGTCGAGAACGCGTAGAGGGTGAGGAAGCGCAGCCCCGCCGCATCGGCGGCGCGGACGATCGCGCGCGCCGCCTTGACGCCCTCGCGGTGGCCGGCCACGCGCGGCAGGCCGCGCTGGGTGGCCCAGCGCCCGTTGCCGTCCATGATGATGGCGACGTGCGCGGGCACCGGGTGCGCGCGGACCGTCTCCAGCAAGGCCGACTCGGTGCTGACCGCCATCAGAAGGACATGATCTCCTGCTCCTTCTTCTTCAGGAGCTCGTCGATCTTGGCGATGAACTTGTCGGTCGTCTTCTGGATCTGGTCGTGGCCGCGGCGCTCTTCGTCCTCGGTGATCGGCGCCTTCTTGTCCTTGGCCAGCGCCTTGAGCTTGTCGTTGGCCTCGCGGCGCACGTTGCGCACGGCCACCCGCGCGTCCTCGGCCATCTTGTGGACGTTCTTGACGAGCTGCTTGCGGCGCTCCTCGGTGGGCGTGGGCATGGTGAGCCGGATGACCTTGCCGTCGTTCACCGGCTGGATGCCGAGGTCAGACTTCATGATGGCCTTCTCGACCTCCTTGAGCTGGGCGGCCTCCCACGGCTGGATCATGAGCGTCCGCGCGTCGGGCACGGAAACCGAGGCCATCTGGCTGATGGGCGTCGGGTTGCCGTAGTAGTCGACGCGGACGCTCTCGAGCAGTCCGGCGGAGGCGCGGCCGGTCCGCACCCCGGCGAACTCGCGGGCGAGCACCTCGAGGGCGCTGTTCATGCGCGTGTCGAGATCCTTCAACACCGTCTGCATGCCGACTCCTCCTTACCCCGCCGACGACGAGACGATCGAGCCCACGGGTTCGCCGAGCACGAGGCGCTTGATGTTGCCGGGCCGCGTGAGGTCGAACACGACGATCGGCAGCTTGTTGTCCATGCAGAGCGAGATGGCCGTGGTGTCCATGACGCCGAGGCCCCGGTTGAGCACCTCGATGTAGGTGACCTTCTCGATCCGCCGCGCCATCGGGTCCTTCTTCGGGTCCGCCGAGTAGATGCCGTCCACCTTCGTGGCCTTCACGATGACGTCGGCCCCGATCTCCACCGCGCGCAGCGCTCCCGCGGTATCGGTGGTGAAGAAGGGGTTCCCGGTGCCCGCGGCGAAGATCACCACGCGGCCCTTCTCGAGGTGGCGGATGGCCCGCCGGCGGATGTAGGGCTCGGCCACCGCGCGCATCTCGATGGCGGACAGCACGCGCGTCTGCAGGCCCGCCTTCTCGAGCGAATCCTGCAGCGCGAGGGCGTTGATGATGGTGGCCAACATCCCCATGTAGTCCGCGGTGGCGCGGTCCATGCCGCCGGCGCTGGCGGCGATGCCGCGGAAGATGTTGCCGCCGCCGATGACGATGGCGACCTGCACGCCGAGCTCGGTCACGTCGCGCACCTCGGCCCCGACGCGGTCGAGCACGGGCGGATCGATGCCGTAGCCCTGGCTCCCCGCGAGCGCTTCTCCGGAGAGCTTCAGGACGATGCGCCGGTAGACGGGGCGCCCGGCGGCCGTTGCCGCCGTCACCGGCTCAGCCTCCGATCCGGAAGCGGGCGAACCGCTTGACCACCACCCGCTCGCCCGTCTTGGAGTTCGTGAGATCGACGAGATCCTTGATCGTCGTCTTGCCGCTCGCGTCCTTGATGAACGTCTGCTCGAGCAGGCACTGGCCGGTGAAGAACTTCTCTAGCTTGCCCTCGACGATCTTGTCGAGCACCTGCGGCGCCTTCTTCTGGTCCGCCATCTGGCCCCGGTAGATCTCGCGCTCCTTCTCGAGCACGGAGGCCGGCACGTCCTCGCGCGCCACGTAGGTCGGGCTGGTGGCGGCCACCTGCATCGCCAGGTCGCGGACGAGCTCGCGGAAGGCGTCGGTCTTGGCCACGAAGTCGGTCTCGCAGTTCACCTCGACCAGGGCGCCCAGCTTGCCGTCCGGATGCAGGTAGGCGTGCACGAGGCCTTCCTTGGCCTCGCGGCCAGACCGCTTCTTGGCGTCGGCGAGGCCCTTCTTCCTCAGATACTCGGCGGCGGCGTCGAGGTTGCCGTTGCTGGCGGTGAGCGCGGCCTTGCAGTCCATCACGCCGGCGCCCGTGCGCTCGCGCAGCTCCATCACGGTCTTGGCGTCGGCGGCCATCACGAGACCTCCGCCTCGGCGGCCGCCATCTCCTTGTCGTCGTCCCCGTCACCGGTCTCGGCCGCGCTCTCGTCCTTGCCCAGCGTGCCGCGGCCCTCGTTGACGGCATCGGCGATCCGGGACGTGATGAGGCGCACGGCGCGGATGGCGTCGTCGTTGCCGGGAATCGCGTAGTCGATGCCCGTGGGGTCGCAGTTGGTGTCGACGATGGCCACGATGGGGATGCCGAGGCGCTGCGCCTCGGCGACGGCGATCTTTTCCTTGCGGGGATCGATGATGAATACCGCGGACGGCAGCGACTCCATCATCTTGATGCCGATGAGGGCCTTCTCGAGCTTCTCGCGCTCGCGATCCAGCTCGAGCGCTTCCTTCTTGGGTACCCGGTCGAACTCGCCCGTCTCCTTCATCTCCTCGAGCTTCTTCAGGCGCGCGATCGACTTGCGGATCGTCGCGAAGTTCGTCAGGGTCCCGCCCAGCCACCGCTGGTTGACGTAGAAGCCGCCGCAGCGCGTGGCCTCCTCCAGCACGGTGTCCTGCGCCTGCTTCTTGGTGCCGATGAACAGCAGGCTCCCGCCGCCGGCGGCCAGCTCGCGCACGAACCCGTACGCCTCGCGGAACTTCTTCAGGGTCTTCTGCAGATCGATGATGTAGATCCCGTTGCGCTCGCCGAAGATGTACTTCTGCATCTTCGGGTTCCACCGTTTGGTCTGGTGGCCGAAGTGCACTCCGGCCTCGAGCAGCTCCTTCATGGTCAATGCGGCCAAATCCGTCCTCCTCGGTTGTATCCTCCGCCGCGCTGCGGCGCCCCCATGGACGCCGACCGAATGGCGCGCGGCGTGCGTGATGATTACTACGTCGTGTATTTCGCGTTGATCCGCACGTACTCCTCGCTCAGGTCACAGGTCCAGACGCGCTCCTCGCCCCGCCCGATCCCGAGGTCGATGGTGATGTCGTACGCCTGTCCACCCATGATCTCGCGAACCCTCGACAGAAGCACGCCGTCGCGGAGCATCCCCCCCTCGACCAGCCGCTCGTTCTGCCGCTCGTCGGCGAAGCCGATGGCCACCTTGTCCTGCTCGACGCGGGCCGCCGACTTCCCCAGCGCCATCATGATGCGCCCCCAGTTGGGGTCCTGCCCGTTGATGGCCGTCTTCACCAGTG
>QHSB01000624.1 GCA_003220335.1 Candidatus Rokuibacteriota bacterium | reverse complement strand
AGGGGAACCAGCGCGCGTCCTCCAGCTCCTCCGTGTCGATGACGAGGTCGCCGCCGGCGTAGGTGGCGACGAAGCCGATCATCACCTGGCTCGGGAACGGCCAGTTCTGGCTGCCGACGTAGCGGATGTCTTTCACGTCGACGCCGACCTCCTCCTTGATCTCGCGCGCGACGCAGCCCTCCAGCGACTCGCCGTTGTCGACGAAGCCGGCCACGAGCGCGTAACGGTTCGGCGCCCAGCCCGTCTTGCGCGTGAGCAGCACGCGCCGGCCGTCGCGGACGAGCACGATCGTGGCCGGGTGCAGGTGCGGGTAGTGCTCGTAGCGGCAGCGCGGGCACTTCTTGCCCCACTCGCCCTCGATCCGCTCCGTCGCCTCGCCGCAGCGTGGGCAGTGGCCGCTCGTCGATTCCCACCAGAGCGCCTGCATGGCCATGCCGCCGAGCGAGAGCAGATCGTCGGGCAGCCGCGTGTTGCGCATCGGCACCAGCGTCTCGCTCGCCAGTTCGCCGGGGATGGGCGCTCCGGCCGCGACGGGGACCACCCAGCACGGCGTGTCGCGGTACGTGCCGAGCCAGAAGGGTGCGGCGTCGAGTGGGAGCGGACAGTCACCGTGCGGCAGGCGGAAGCCGCCGTCCTCCGGCACGACGAGCAGGCTCTGGTCCTGGACGAGGATCCAGTGGCCGCGCTCGATCGGCGGCTTCGCTCCGCGCTTGGCCGGCGTGAACGCGGCGCCGAGGATGTCGCGGTTGAACGGCAGGTGCACGGTGAGCGGGGTCGTCATTCGTCGTTCCCGCCGGTCCACCACGGATAGAAGGGCGGCATGTCCTTGCTGGGACGCCCGGTGAAGCGCGGCGGCCGCTTCTCCAGGAAGGACGTGATGCCCTCGCGGGCGTCGGCCGAGCGGCCGGTGTGCCACATGCCGAGCGAGTCGATGCGGTGCGCCTCGCGCGGGTGGCCGGCGCCCAGCATGCGCCAGAGCATCTGGCGGACGAGCGCGACGGAGACGGCCGACGTGTTGTCGGCGATCTCGCGCGCCAGCGCCCGGGCCGCCGGCATCAGCGCGTCCGGCTCCAGCACCCGGCTCACCAGGCCGCCCGCGCGCGCTTCTTCGGCCGAGAACACGCGGCCGGTGTAGGTCCACTCGGCTGCCTGCGCGATGCCCACCAGCCGCGGCAGGAACCACGTGCTGCACGCCTCCGGCACCACGCCACGCCGCGCGAAGACGAAACCGATCTTCGCCGCGCTCGAGGCGAGCCGGACGTCCATGGCCAGCGTCAGCGTGATGCCGAAGCCGACGGCGGGACCGTTGATGGCGGCGATCACCGGTTTCGTCATCTCGAAGATGCGCAGCGTGACCAGGCCGCCGCCGTCCCGATGGTCCTCGGGCCTCTCGCCGCGGCCGTCGAACGTCGTGGCGCCGCCGCCGAGGTCGGCGCCGGCGCAGAACGCGCGGCCGGCGCCGGTGACGATGACGGCGCGCACGCCGTCGTCGGCGTCGGCGCGGTCGAAGGCGGCGACGAGCTCACGGATGACGGTCGCGTTGACGGCGTTGAGCCGGTCGGGGCGGTTGAGCGTGAGCGTCGCGATCCCGTCCGCGGTGTCGTAGAGCAGCGTCTCGAAGGGTATCAAAACCCGAGGGCCCGGACGTCCTTGCCGCCGGCGGCCACGGCCGCTTCGGGCGCGGCGGGCGCCGCGATCGCCAGCTTCTTGAGCTCCGGCATGACGTCCTTGGCGAACAGCCGCATGTTGCTCTCGGCATCCTCGTACGGCATGCCCGCGTAGGAGAAGACGCCGATGTAGTGGCTGTTGCCGGTGCGGCGATGGATGTCCAAAATCTTTTCGTAGCACTGCTCCGGTGTGCCGGAGACTTGCAGATTGACGAAATAGTCGATGACGGTGTCGGTTCCATATTCCGCGATCTTCTCGCTCATCTTGCCGTAGTACTCATAGCCCTTCGTCTTGGCCAGGTGGTCGCCCTCGAAGTGGTAGTGATCCAGCACCGTCCGGTAGTAGCCGCCGATATAGCGGCGCGCCATCTCGCGCGCGCGCTCGGCGTTGACGTCGCAGAACGTCCAGCCCGCCGAGATCGGCGGCGGCGCCTCCACCGCGTTGACCTGGCGATAGACGGTGCGGTACGCGTCCAGCTCCTTGGCCTCCTCGTGCCAGGGCTTCTGCGGGATGATCAGGATGCCGACGCCGAGCCTGGCCATGATCGGCAGCGACTCCGGCGAGACGGCCGCCGCGTACGTGCGGCCCCGGAACGACTTGAACGGCGCCGGGCGGATGGCCGCGCGAGGCTGCTTCACGAACGTGCCGTCGTACTCGCACCAGCCGCTCTCGAGTCCCTTCAGCAGCATCTCCGCCGACTCGACGAAGCGCTGGCGCGATTCGTCCATGGGCAGGCGGAAGCCGTCGAACTCCACCTTGCCGGCGCCGCGGCCGAGGCCCAGGATGAGCCGGCCC
>QHSB01000400.1 GCA_003220335.1 Candidatus Rokuibacteriota bacterium | reverse complement strand
ATCGCGTCCACGGCGTTGGTGATCAGGTTGGTGAGGACCTCGCGCAGCTCCTCGGGCCGGCCCGCCACCGGCGGCGCCAGCCCCTCCACCGTGAACTCGTAGCGCACGCCGCGGCTCTGCGCCTCCACCTCCCAGCGCGGACGCGTCAGCTCGACGACCTCGCGCGCGACATCGGCCAGATCCACGCGCTCGAAGGACCGCGTCCGCCGCGTCCGCGTGAACTCCTGGATCCGCCGCACGGTATCGGCACCGTCCTGCGCCGCGCGCCGCACCGCCTCCAGATCACGGATCATGCTCGGCTCGCGCACGCGACGCAACATCAGCTCGGCGCGCCCGAGGATCACCGAGAGCAGGTTGTTGAAGTCGTGGGCCACGCCCGCCGCCATCTCGCCGAGCGCGCGCAGGCGCTCGGTCTTCACGAGTTGTCCCTGGCTGCGCTCGAGATTGTCCGCCGTCGCCTCGGCCCGGCGGCGCCGCCCCTCGGCCTCGCCGTAGAGCTGGGCCTGGACGATGGCGATGGCCGCCTGATCGGCCAGCAGGCGCACGAGATCCTTCTCCTCGTCGGTGAAATCGCCGCGCTCGCCGAAGAGGAGCGAGAGCACGCCGACGACCACCCCCTCGGCGGCCACCAGCGGAATGCCGGCGTAGGCGCGCACGGCGCCCTCCTCGACGAGGGCCTGGGCGCGGAAGCGCGGATCCGATCGCAGGTCGCGAACGAAGATGGGCGTTCGCGTCGCGAACACGGCGCCGGTGAGCCCGTCGCCGTGGGGCATGATCCTGAACTTGCCGAGCCTCTCGGCCAGCGTCGGATCAACCGACACGGTGCCTTCGATGCGCAGCATCGCGTTGGTGGGGTCGTCCACCCACACCTGGCTCGCGCGCGCGGCGAGCAGCCGCACCGCCGCCTCCGCCACCGCGCCGAAGACCTCACGGCTGGAGGCCGCCCCGGTGATGAGGCGGGTCAGCGCGCTCAGCGTCGTGAGCTTCTCGGCGCGCTCGGAGGCGCGGCGGTAGAGGTCGGCGTTCTCCAGCGCCACCGCCGCCTGGGCGGCGAAGACCTGCGTGATATCGATGTCGTCCTCGGAAAACGGCCCGACGAGGTCGCGGTAGACGACGATGGCGCCGAGCACGCGCTCGCCCGCCAGCAGCGGCACCGACAGCACCGCGCGGTAGCCCTCCGCCTCGATGATCGCTCGCGTCGGCGGCGTCAGCTCGAGCGCGCGATCGGTGAGGATGTCCGCCGTCCAGATCGGTCGGCGCTCGCGGATGGCGATGGGCGTCGTGCCATCGCGCCAGCTGAGCGGGCGCAGCCGCTGCGCGAAGCCCGGCGACAGCCCGCGCACGGCGCGGAAGCGGATGATCGGCATCGGCTCAGCACCGGCCTCCAGCACGGCGATGGCCACGCGGCGGGCGCCCAGCAGCAGGCACGCCTCGTCCACGATGCGGTCGAGCACGCCCTGCAGGTCGAGCGAGGCGGTGATCGAGCGCGCGACGTCCACCATCGCCTTGCTCTGCGCGACGCGCCGCCGCAGCTCCTCCGCGGCGCGCTGGTGCTCGTGGCTGCGCCGCTCGGCCCGCGCCGTGCGCAACAGGGCGCGCGCCATCGCCACCAGCTCGCGCGAGGTGACCGGCTTCGTGAGGTAGGCGTCCGAGCCGTCCTCCAGCGCCTCGCTGCGATCCACCGCCGCCGTGAAGACGCCGGAGAGCATGAGCACGGGAATGGTGGCGGTGTCCTCCGCGGCCTTGAGCCGGCGGCAGACCTCGCGGCCGGAGAGGTCGGGCAGCTCGACGTCGAGGACGACGAGCTCGGGGCGCGAAGCGGCCAGCCGCAGCCCCTCCTCGCCGGTCCCGGTGGCCGTCACGGCGAATCCAGCGGCGCCGAGCGCGGTCGTGAGGAAATGACGCACGCGCACGTCGTCGTCGATCACCAGGACGCGCGGAACGTCGCGGTCCGGCATAACCCCGCTATGATACGCGGTCTGTTACAATCCGCGCCACTTTCACGACGCCACCCACACGCGGAGGTCGTTTATGACGCGGCTGCTCGCCCTGACCGTCGTGCTCCTGGCCGCCTCCCCCGCCCTCGCCCACAAGCCGGGCGACCCGCCCCACCAGACCTATCCGATGGGGGACCTCAAGCTCGAGAGCGGCGAGGCCATCAAGGATTTCGCGATCTCCTACGTCACTCACGGCACGCTGAACGCCAAGAAATCGAACGCGATCCTGATGGTCACGGCCCTGACCGGCAACCATCACCGTCTGGATTTCCTGATCGGGCCCGGCAAGGCCCTGGATACCACGAAGTACTTCATCGTCGCCACCGACGCCATCGGCAACGGGCTGACCACCTCCCCCAGCAACAGCAAGGCGCAGCCGCGCATGCAATTCCCGAAGTTCGGCATGCGCGACATGGTGGAGTCGCAGCGACGCCTGCTGGGGGAGAAGCTCGGCATCGACCACGTGGTGGCCGTGGTGGGCCCGTCGATGGGTGGCATGCAGGCGCTGCAGTGGGGCGTGTCGCATCCGGACTTCATGGACAGCCTGGTCGCCCTGGTGCCGCTGGCGCGCACACCGGCCTGGAGCGCGGTCATCGTCGAGGCGACGCGCAAGGCCATCATGCTCGACCCCGCGTGGAACCACGGCAACTACACGAGTATCCCCGTCAACGGCGTGCGGATCTGGCGCGACATCTTCTTCGCCGTCGCGCGCACGCCCGAGATGTACCGCGACCAGTTCGCCAACCCGCTCGACGTGCTGCCGTGGCTCAAGACGCAGGAGGACGCGGTCCTCAGCGTCTTCGACCCCAACGACTACATCTACCAGTCGTGGGCCTACGAGAGCCACGACGTGGGCGCCACGCCCGGCATGAGCCGCGACTATGCGAAGGCGCTGCGCGCGATCAAGGCCAAGACGCTCATCATGACGGGCGTGAAAGATCTGTTGAACCCCGAGTGGGAGCCGCTCGAAGCCGCGCGCCACATCCGCGACGTGCGCACGGTGACGATCAGTCCGGAGTCGGTCACCGGCCACTTCGCGGCCGGCGGCTTCCGGCCGGCCGACGTCGAGCAGATCAACGCCGAGGTCGCCAAGTTCCTCGACGTGGTCACACGGGGCGGCGAGCGGCTGCGGTAGTATCGGGCGATGGATTCACTGCTGCTCGTGGTGGCCCGCGCGCGTCCCGACGTCTTCGAGTCGCTGTGCCGGCAGTGCACGGGACTCGAAGGCGTCCGCGTCGTCCTGGACCGCCGCGAGAGGGACGGCGTCCTCCGCCCCGCCGGCGACCGCCGCTCCCGCGAGGTCGCCGCCGACCTGGCCGCCCTGGGCTTCGCGGTCGCGCCCGCCGGGGGGCCGGCGAGACCGCGCGCGGGCGGCGCGGCGCCCGCCACCATCGCCATCCTCCGCACGCTGGAGATCTTCCGGGCCTTCAGCGGCCCCGAGATCGAGACGCTGGCATCGCGGATGACCTGGCGCGCGGTGCAGGCCGGCCAGACGCTCTTCCGCGAGGGCGACGTCGGCGACGAGATGTACTTCGTGCTCTCCGGCCAGCTCGTCATCTCCAAGGCCGTCGCGCACAACGTCGACAAGGTGCTCACGCGCATGGGGCCCGGCGAGTTCTTCGGTGAGATGAACCTGTTCGGCGGGCTCCAGCGCTCGGCCACCGTGCAGGCCGAGGCCGACACCGAGTTGCTCGTGCTCGACCGCGATACCCTGACCGCCGTGGTCGGCCAGAATCCCCCGGCCGGTCTCGCCTTCTTCAGCGCGCTCGTCCGCGAGTTCAGCCAGCGCCTGAGCGCGACCGACGACCTGGTCACCGAGGTCACACGCTGGGGCCTGGAGGCGAGCGGGATCGAGCTCAGCGATGAGCCGCGCGCGCCACTCGACCCGTCACTCGATCCAAAGAGTGGGTCATGACAGCGCCGCGTCAGCGGATGATGCCGAGGCCGAGCAACCCGGCCAGGATGAGGTAGATGCCGACGAGGTAATTCAGGAGCCGCGGCAGTACCAGGATCAGGATCCCGAAGACGATCGACAGGATCGGGCTCAGATGGGCGACACCGATGACCATGGCCGTGTCCTCCGCGCATAGAGAGTTCGCGCTGCGCTCACCGTATAGGACCACAGGATCACGATGAAGACGCCACCTTCGTGGCTGACGCACTACGCGCTCAGCGTGGCCATCGTCACCGTCGTCATCGCCATCAAGAGCTTCGTCCTTCCTGCCTGGAGCCTCGCGCATCCATACCTCTCGTTCTACCCGGCGATCATTCTCGCGGGATGGTATGGCGGCTTCGGTCCGGGGGTGCTCGCGACCCTCCTGGCGGCGGTCGCGCTGACGTATCTGTGGCTTCCGCCCCTTTACTCGTTGCGGATCCAGGACGTTCAGGATGCCAGCGGTCTGCTGCTCTTCGTCGCGATCGGCTTTGCCATCAGCCTCCTCAACGAAGCCCGCCTGCGCGCCGATCGCCGCGCCGCGGCCGCGGAGGCCGAAACCCGGCGCGCCAAGGAGCGACAGTAAGTCACGCCTCGGCGAGAAACTTGCCAGCCCGCCGTACAACCCCTGACCGCCCCCCGCGCCGGACCTCGCCGAGAACACAGCAAGATCACCGACTTCGCCTTCTGGCACCTCATATGCGATCGACGGCTCCCCGTGCATCGCCTGACGCTCGTCGTCTCACTGGTGCTCGGCGCCCCGGCGCTCGCCGCCGCCCAGGCCCAGCCCATCGGCGCCGTCGCCGCGCTCGTCGGTCAGGGGACGATCACCCACTCGGGGAACGCCGAGCGCGCGCCCGCGAAGGTCCGCGACGACGTATTCGTGCGTGACCGCATCGAGACCGCCGAGAAGTCCGTCATCCGCGTCCTCATGGGCGGCCGCATCACCGTGACCGTCCGGGAACGCTCGGTCGTGACGATCATCGACGATCCGATGCGCCCGCGCGTGGATCTCGAGAGCGGCCAGCTCGCCTTCAAGGTCCACGAGGGCGGCCTGCGGGCGGGCGAGGTGGCCGAGGTCGCCACGCCGAACGCCATCGTCGGCATCCGTGGCAGCCTCATCGTCGCCCAGGCGACCGGGACCGATTCGGACGTGACCGTTCTCGAGGCCCACAAGCCGATCACCATCGCCCCGCGCGACGCGCCGACGCAGACGACGCACCTGCCGATCGGTCACACCGTTCGCGTGTCCGGCCCGCGCCACGCCGCGCGCCTCGGCCCGATCCGCCGGGCGACGCGCGAGCACCTGCTGCACGCCGCCGACATGGCCGAGGTCCCTGGCCGCGCGCGTGACGGTGGGCAGGAGCGGGCGTTCCAGCACCAGGCGCGGGCGGAGGTGCGACGCCCCGGGATGGAAGGACGGGCCGCGGCGCTGCAGAGTCGCGCGGGCGGGACGACGGACCGGCACCGTGAGGCGGCGGAGGCGCGTGGGCGTCGGCGACCCGACGAACGCCGCGAGGTGCCGGCCGAGCCGGCGGAGCACGCATTCGCGGGCCGCCGTCTCGGCGCGGCCCGCTGAGGGGACACCTGAGCATGCCGTTCGACATCGTGCTCCTGGCCATCGCTGCGCTGCTGCTCATTTTCGCCTACGGGCACCGGTCTTGGCGGGGCCACCGCCCCACGCTGGCCGCGATGCCGGCCCCGGCAAGTCCCCCCGTCAGCGTGAAGATCGCGGTGACGGAGCGATACCACGTGCGCGATCTCCAGACGGGGCAGATCACCACGTACGCCTCGCTGGACGACGTGCCGCCGGCGCTCCGTGCCAGGATCGGCCAGGCGCGCGTCGGCGCCGCCGGCTCGCGGACCGCGAAGATCACCGTGACCGACGCCTCCGGCAGCACGCGCACGTACGACTCCCTCGAGGCGATGCCGGCCGATCTGAGGGCGATCTACGAGCGCGCGATCAAGGAGTCGGAGAAGTAGTCCAGGTCGACGGTCAGGCAGATTGGCGAACGGCGGCCACGTCCGCGTCCACCATCATCTCGATCAGCTGACGGAATGAATGCTTCCCGGCCCAGCCGAGCACGCGGCGCGCCTTCGATGCGTCGCCGATGAGCAGATCGACCTCGGCCGGCCGCACGAACGCCGGATCCACCACCACGTGCTCCTGCCAGTCCAGCCCCGCGTGCGAAAAGGCGATCTCGCACAGCTCGCGCACCGAGTGCGTCTCGCCCGAGGCCACGACGAAGTCGTCGGCCTTGGGCTGTTGCAGCATCAGCCACATGGCCTGGACGTAATCGCCGGCGAAGCCCCAGTCGCGCTTGGCGTCCATGTTGCCGAGGCGAAGCTGCTTGGCACGACCGGCCTTGATGCGCGCCACCCCGTCGGTGACTTTGCGGGTGACGAACTGCTTGCCGCGGCGCGGGGACTCGTGATTGAAGAGAATCCCCGAGCAGGCAAAAATCCCGTAGGACTCGCGATAGTTGATGGTGAGGTAGTGCGCATACGTCTTGGCGACGCCGTAGGGACTGCGCGGATGGAACGGCGTCAGCTCGCTCTGGGGCGTCTCGCGAACCTTGCCGAACATCTCCGACGACGACGCCTGGTAGAACTTGATGCTGCGGTCGACCACGCGAATCGCCTCGAGGAGGCGTGTCGCCCCCAGCGCCGTCACCTCGCTCGTCAGAATCGGCTGCTCCCAGGAGGTCGGGACGAACGATTGCGCCGCGAGGTTGTAGACCTCGTGGGGATCCACGTGGTGGAGCAGCGTGATGAGCGAAAGCTGGTCGAGCAAGTCGCCTTCCCGGATCTCGATGCGGTCCCGCAGATGCGCGATGCGCTCGAACGACTCGGTCGAGGCGCGACGCACCATGCCGACGACGTGGTATCCCTTCTCCAGGAGGAACTCGGCCAGATACGACCCGTCCTGGCCGGTGATGCCGGTAATGAGGGCTCGGCGCTGACCGACGTGAGCCATTCATCGATTCTAGCGGACAACGACGCTTCACTAACGAATCTTTAACGAATCTTTGTCGCGATATCGTAAAAGCTACGACCCTCGCGGGGCTCGCCAGAATCGGCGGCTTTGGCTATGCTACGCAGCCACATATGCGTCGCACGCTGACCCTCGTCGCGCTCGCGCTACTCCCGGTGCCCGCCGGTACGGCGTCCGAGCGCATTGCCGGAGCCCTGGAGACCGAGCTCCAGCCGCCGGCGATAACGACGTACCAGATCACCCAATACCTGGCCCGGCGGACCCCGACGCTGCCGACGCCCGCGACCGGCGCCGACTGGACCGTCGAGGCCCGGCGGCTCCGGAGCCGCACACCCTCGACGCGGTCGTGACCCGCGACGCGCTGCCGAGCCTGCGCGCTCTGCTGGACGAGCGCGTACAATTCCGGGTGGCGCCCGAGGTTTTTTGCCTCGACCTGTACAGGGAGTTCGACGTCGATCGGCTCACGGCGCTGGCCGAGCCGACGAAGATCGACCGCGAAGGAGGCCGACAGTGATCCACACCCTCGAAGACTTCGCCGCCGCTGCCCACCGCATTCTCGCCGCCGAGCCGAATCCGAGGGGGCGCGAGAAGGTCTGCGCGCTGCTGCGCGAGGTGCTCACGGACAAGGCCTTCATCGCCAAGCACCTGGGCGACGACGTGCCGGAGCGCAAGATCCTCTACGAGGACCCGGACCTCGGCTTCTGCATTCTGGCCCACGTCAACCACGGCGCCAAGGAGAGCCAGCCGCACGACCACGGCAAGTACTGGGCGATCTACGGCCAGGCCGAGGGCGAGACGGTCATGAGCGACTGGCAGCTCGTCGAGCCCGCGGGGAACGGTACGCAGGGCAAGGTGCGCCACCTGCGCGCGTACCCGCTGAAGCCGGGGATGGCGAAGCTCTACAACGAGGGCGACATCCACTCGCCGCGGCGCGACGGGCCCACGCGGCTGATCCGCATCGAGGGGCGCAACATGGAGGGCCAGCCGCGAGGCACGTTCGAGCGCGTGTGAGATCGCTTACCGGCGCCGCGCGGGGTACACGACGATGAAGTTCTCCCGGTTGGGCATCGTCACCCGCGGCAGCGTCTGGGCATTCATCTCGTCCTGATCGCCGATGATGCCATTGAGGTTGAGCAGGTACGCGGTGACGGCATAGACCTCGTCGTCGGTGAGCGACTGCGGCTGGGTGTACGGCATCGCCCGGCGCACGTAGTCGAAGACGGTCGTCGCGTACGGCCAGTAGCTGCCGATCGTCCGCACCGGCGTCTTGCCGGCAAGGCTCCCCTGGCCGCCGACGAGGCGATCGTTTGGCTGGCCGCCGCCCTTGACGGCGTGGCAGGCCTGGCACCTCTGCTCGTAGACGGCCGCCCCCTTCAGCGCGGTGCCGCTGCCCGGCGGCAGCCCGATGCCGTCGGGACCGACGCTGATGTCCCAGCCGGAAATCTCCGCCGGGGTCGCCGGCCGACCGAGGTTCGGCGTCTGGACCGCGGTGGCGGCGGCGCAGCCCACCGCGACGAACGCGATCGCTCCCCATGCGAGTTCACGCATAGACATGCTTCACCTCGCCGCTCGCCGCCACGCTCCAGGCCTGGACCGCGTTGCAGTGGAAGATGGCGTTGTTGCCGTGCTCCGCGATGAATTGCTCGCGCTCGGGCTGCCGGGCGCCGGTGTCGTCGGTGGCGCGCGACTTCAGCACGGTGGCGCCGCCGTCCCATCGCCAGGGCAGGCGAAAGCGCGTGAGCGCGCGAGGCAGCACCGGCGGGCCGAGCGGCGCGTCCACCCAGGTCCGGCCGCCGTCGGTGGTGACCTCGACGCGCGTGATGGTCCCGTCACCCGACCACGCGATCCCGGAGATCTGATACAGCCCGGAGCCCTTGAGGGTCATGCCGTGAGACGGCCGCGTGATGACCGACTTCACCTCCATCGGGTACGTGAACATGAGCGACTTGCCGTCGGCCTGCAGGTCGGTATAGCGGGAGGTCTCGTCCTTGGTCATGATCGGCGCCGGCACGACCTTGAGGCGCCGGAGCCACTTCACGCTCATGTTGCCCTCCCACCCCGGCAGGAACAGGCGCACGGGGTACCCGTTCTCCGGCCGCAGCCGCTCACCGTTCTGGAAGAGCGCGAGCATCGCGTCGTCCATGGCCTTGGCCATCGGGATGCTGCGGCTCATGGCGGCGGCGTCGGCGCCCTCGGCCAGGATCCACGGCGCGCCGCGCTCGACGCCGGCCTCCTCGAGGAGCAGGCGCAGCGGCACGCCGGTCCACTCGCTGCACGAGACGAGGCCGTGCGTCTGGCCGGCGCTGAGGTTCGGCGGCGTCGGCTGGTAGAGGAGCTGGCTGTTGCCGGCGCATTCCAGGAAGTGGATCCGCGAGACCATCGGGTAGCGCATGAGCGCGTCCACCGTGAAGATCAGCGGACGCTTCACCATGCCGTGGACGAGCAGACGATGCTTGTCCGGATCGATGTCGGGCACGCCGCTGTGGCTCCGCTCGAAGTGCAGCCCGCTCGGCGTGATCATGCCGTCGAGCGCCTCCAGGGGCGTGCGGGCCGCGCCGCTTCCGGTCGTGCCGGGTTGCGAGCGGATCAAGGTCCGCGTCACTTTGCCCTCGTACTTCGCGGGAGCGCCGTACTCGTTGAAGCCGGCCCCAGGAGACTTCATCCACGGCGGCACGTCCGGCGGCTCGGCCGCCGCCGCGCCTTTCGTCCGACTCGTCAGCAGCCCGTTGGCGCCGAGCAGCACGATGCCGCGCTTCAGAAAGCTGCGCTTGCCTTCGTCCATGGGCATGGCCTCCCCGCGGGCGACACTAGCGCACGTGCAGGCTCTCTTCCAGTGGCTCGACGGCATCGGCGCTGCGACACCGTGCCGCTCGGGAGGATCCCGATGACTCGCGAGCCGAGGACGAATTGCTAGCTGGCGTGAGGTAGCGCGGGGACGACGATCGGCTCGTCGGCGGCCACCGTCGACGGGCGCGCGACCGAGAGCCGGAGCAGAACAGGCAGGACGACCAGGGAGGCCGTGAGCGTCACGGCCGTGCCGATCACGAGGAGCAGCCCCAGGC
>QHSB01000399.1 GCA_003220335.1 Candidatus Rokuibacteriota bacterium | reverse complement strand
CCGTTCCGGCCCGGGTTCTGGACGCTGGGGCTCGGCCACGTCGCCTGGCTCTACCTGGTCCTCGGGCTCGCGCTGGTCTGCTACGGCCTTCAGGTCTATCTCGAGCGCTCGCGCGTCGGCTACCAGCTGGCCGGCGTGCGCGAGGACGAGGACGCCGCCGAGGCGCTCGGCATCGCCACCCGCCGCCGCAAGGTGCAGGCGGTCGTGGTCAGCGCCGCCCTCACCTCCATGGGCGGCAGCCTGTGGGCGCAGTACGTCGGCTTCGTGGACCCGTCGCACGTCTTCTCGATCGACCTCTCCGTCCGCTTCGCGCTCAACAGCATCATCGGCGGCATGGGCACGGCGCTGGGGCCGTTCCTCGGCTCGCTGCTCATCACCTCGCTCGAGACGTACCTGCGCGCGACCTTCTCCGGCATCCAGGCGGGCTTCACCGGCATCTACCTGATCATCTACGGCGTCGTGCTGATCCTCATCGTGCGGTTCGCGCCGGAAGGCGTGACGGGCATCGCCGCGCGGTGGCGTACGCGGAGGGACCGTGCTCACGCTTGAGTCGGTGACCAAGCGCTTCGGCGGCCTCACCGCCGTGCGCGCCGTGAGCCTCGAGGTCCGACGCGGCGACCTCCTCGGCATCATCGGGCCCAACGGCGCCGGCAAGACGACGCTCTTCAACGTGATCGCCGGTTACTACCGGCCGGAGGAAGGCCGCATCGTCTTCGAGGGGCGCGAGGTGACGGGGCTGCCGGCGCACGCGATCTCGCGGCTCGGCCTGACGCGCACCTTTCAGATCGTCAAGCCCTTCGGCAACCTCTCCGTCGCCGACAACGTGATGATCGGCGCCCTCACGCGACTGCCACGAGTGCGGGACGCACGCGTGGAGGCCGAGCGCGTGATCGCGCTGTGCGGGCTCGGGCCGCACGCCGCCGCGCGCGCCCGCGCCCTGCCCATCGGCCTGCGCAAGCGGCTGGAGGTTGCGCGCGCGCTGGCCACGCGGCCGCGGCTGCTGCTGCTCGACGAGGTCATGGCCGGGCTGAACCCCTCGGAGCTGACCGGCATCATCGACCTCGTCCGGCGCGTGCACGCCGAGGGCGTCACCCTCATCGTCATCGAGCACGTCATGGCCGCCATGATGCGGCTGGCCCAGCGCATCGTGATGCTGCACCACGGCGAGAAGATCGCCGAGGGCACGCCGGCGGAGATCGCGCACGACCGCCGCGTCATCGACGCCTACCTCGGCGACGAGTTCAACCTCGCGGAGGCGTGAGCGGTGCTGAGGCTCGAGGGCGTCGACGCGTTCTACGGCGATCTGCAGGCGCTGTTCGGCGTCTCGCTGGAGGTGCCGGCGGGCGGCATCTTCGCGCTCGTCGGCGCCAACGCCGCCGGCAAGAGCACCACGCTGCGCGTGATCTCCGGGCTGGTGGCGTCCCGCCACGGCCGCGTGCTCTTCGACGGCGAGGACCTGGCGCGGGTGCCCGCGGCCCGGCGCGTCGACCTCGGCATCGTGCAGGTGCCCGAGGGCCGCCGGCTCTTTCCGTTCATGACGGTGACGGAGAACCTTCTGCTCGGCGCGCACACGGCGCGGGCGCGGGGCGAGCGTGACGCGACCCTCGGCTACGTCTACCGGCTCTTTCCGGTGCTGCAGGAGCGCGCCGCCCAGCTCGCGGGCTCGCTCTCGGGCGGCGAGCAGCAGATGTGCGCGATCGGCCGCGCGCTGATGGCCCGGCCGAAGCTGCTGATGCTCGACGAGCCCACCCTCGGGCTGGCGCCCGTGCTCGTGGGGCGCATCTTCGAGACCGTGCGCACGATCAACGCCGATGGCGTCACCGTGCTCCTCGTCGAGCAGAACGTCCGTCAGGCGCTGACCCTGGCCACGCGCGCGTGCGTGCTCGAATCCGGCACGCTGGTGCTGCAGGGGGCCGGCCGCGAGCTCCTCGGCGACGAGCGTCTCAAGCGCGCGTATCTGGGATTGTGATCCTCACACCCCTGGAGCCAGACGTTATAGAGTTGGAAACCATGAGCGCACCCGAGGGCATCGACCGCACGCGTCTGGCGCACGCCATCGAGGAGCTCGGCCGGATCGGCGAGACGCCGCGCGGCGGGCTCACCCGGCTGGCGCTGACCGACGAGGACAAGCGCGGCCGCGACCTCATGGTCCGCTGGATGCGCGAGGCGGGCCTGCGCGTGACCGTGGACCAGATGGGCAACATCTTCGGCGAGCGGGCGGGCAGCGAGCCGCTGCCGCCGGTCATGATGGGCTCGCACGTGGACTCGGTCCCGACGGGCGGCAAGTACGACGGGCAGCTCGGCGTGCTCTGTGGGCTCGAGACGATCCGCGCGCTCGACACGCACAAGATCCGCACGCGCCATCCGGTGACGCTGGCGATCTTCACCAACGAGGAGGGCGCGCGCTTTCAGCCGGCGATGATCGCCAGCGGCGTGATGGCCGGGAAGATCCCGCTCGAGGACGCCTACAACGCGCGCGACAAGGACGGCATCCGGCTCGTCGACGAGCTGGAGCGTATCGGGTACCTCGGCGCCGAGCCCTGCGTGCCCCGCCCCTTCCGCGCCTACCTCGAGCTGCACATCGAGCAGGGACCGTGCCTCGAAGAGGAAGGCCTGTCCGTCGGCGTCGTGGACGGCATCGTCGGCATCTCGTGGGCGCGGCTCACGATCCACGGCGTGCAGGACCACGCGGGGCCGACGCCGATGCGCATCCGCCACGACGCCCTGGTGGCCGCCGCCGAGGTCGTGACCGGCGCGCGCACGATCGCGAAGGAGCTCGGCGGCGATCTCGTGACCACCGTGGGCAACCTCGTCGTGCATCCCAACATCGTCAACGCGATCCCGGGCAAGGTCACGATGTCGATCGACATGCGCGACCCGCGCGACGCGACGCTGGAGGTCGCGCGCCGCTGTCTCGACGCCGTGGTGAAGGCGGCGTGCGACCGCGAGAGCGTGCGCGGGGAGCTGGAGCACTACTGGCGCGTGCCCTACACGCCCTTCGCCCCCGACGTGGTCGCCGCCATCGAGCGCGCGGCGAAGACCGCCGGCGCGCGCTTCCGTCACATCCTGTCCGGCGCCGGGCACGACGCCCAGTACATGGCGGCCATCGGCCCCGCGGGCATGATCTTCGTGCCGTCGCGTGACGGCCGCAGTCACTGCGAGGAAGAGTTCACACCGATGGACGACGACTCGGCCTCGCGCGCCAAGTCAGCGCAGCAGCAGCAGGACCCCGAGGGCGGCGGCCACGTTGTTGACGAGGTGCGCCACCGTGTTCGGCAGCAGGCTGCCCGTCCGTTCGTAGGCGATCGCCCACAGCAGCCCGCTCAGGAACACGCTGCCGAAGCCGGCGGCGCCGTAGCCGTGGGCGAGCGCGAAGACGGCCGCGCTCAGCGTCGCGGCGATCGGCCACGCCAGTCGCCGCCGGAGAGTCGCATAGAGCAGGCCGCGGAACACGATCTCCTCGAACACCGGCGCGAAGAGGACGGTGCCGAGCAGGCTCGTGGCGGCCACCGCGGGGCTGCCCCACGCGAGATCCTCGTCGAACCACTCCGTCCAGTGCGACGACATGTTCGTCGCCTCGCTCAGCAGGCCGAGCGCCAGGTCGATGGCCGTGCCCGCGCCCACGAGCAGCGCGGTCGTCCAGACCAGCGCGCGCCACCCGCCGGGCGCGGGCAGCCACCCGAGCCCACGCGTCAGCCCCACGCCGACGGGCGCGAACAGCCGCCGCCGCGCGAGCCAGAGCAGCGGCACGTACATGAGCGGCATGCTGAGGGCAGAGAGCAGCGGGTCGTTCGGCCCGCGCCACCGCCCGAGCGCGTACACGATGACCAGCACGAGCACGCCGCCGCCCGCGCCGCGCACGAGCACCTCGACGCCGTCGCGCACCCGCCACGGCGGCGGCACCAGCGCCGCGTCCACGCGCACCCGGCGGCCGCGCAGGACGACGACGAGGCCGGCGAGCCCGAGCCCGACCGTGATCATCTCGCCGGCCGTCAGCAGGCGGACGCGGCGCAGGAGCGGCGCCGTGCGCGCACGCGCCTCGGCCAGGATCGCCGCGCGCGCCCCCGCGTCGTCGGCGCGGTCGGCCAGGCGCACGAGGAGCCGGTCGCGGAACCAGCCGGGCTCGACCATCCGCGTCGCCGCCTCGCGCAGCCGCGCGACGCCGCGCTCGACCGGCGCGTCCAGATAGGCCGCCGCGAGCACCTCGGCCCGGGCGACGTCGCCGCGCGCGCGCCAGCGATCGACCGTCTCGAGCACCTCGTCGGTGCGCCCCGCCTCCCCGTACAGGATGGCCAGCCGCAGCTGCACGCCCGGCTCACCGGGCACGGTGTCGGCCAGCTCCTCGTACCAGGCGATCGCCTCGTGCAGCTCGTTGCGGCCGTCGCTCACCGTCAGCTCGTACACGCGCCGCTCCCACGCGGTGGCGCCGGTGAGCGCGTCCTCGAGGTCCATCGTGCGCTCGACGATCAGCCCCAGAGCGCGCCCCGGGTCGTCGATGCTGTCGAGCCGGCTGCCCGCCAGGTGCACGCGCACGGCCAGCGCCACGAACCCCAGCAGCAGGCAGGCGGAGGCGCCGGTGACGAGCGCGCCCGCCCAGCGGCGTCGCCGCCGCGGTACGCCGGTCGACGCGGGCGCGTCGAGAGTCCCGGAGAGTGGTGGCGGCGCGTCCAGGCGCTACTCGGCCGGCGGGAGGGCGTCGCCCATGACGTACGACGCGCCGACGCGTCGGCGCACGCGCAGCCGCACCATCACGGGCAGGTGGTCGGAGGCGACGCGCGCGAGGCGGCTCCTGTGGACGTGGAAGGCCTCGCCCTCGAGCTCCACGTCCCAGTAGATCCGGTCGAGCCGGAAGATCGGGAAGACGGCCGGGTGCGTGCGCCGCATGCGCCGCATCGGTGACTCGAACTCGAGGCGGAGGCCGCGCGTGACGGGGCCGCGGTGCCACTCGTTGAAGTCACCCATCACGACGCGCGGCCCCGGGCACGAGCCCGCCCGGATGAAGCCCGCGAGCAGCTCCAGCTGCGCGCGGCGCTCGCGAAAGGCGAGCCCGAAGTGGCAGTTGAAGACGTGCAGCGCACCGTCGTTCACGGCCACGTCCACCCGCAGGCAGCCGCGCGGCTCGCGCAGCCCGTGACTGAGGTCGTGGCGGGCGGAGCCGATCACGGGTAGCCGCGTGAGCACGGCGTTGCCGTAGATGCCGGCGCCGTACGAGCGCGTCTCGCCCATCACCAGCTCCATGCCGAGCTTGCTCGCCAGGTAGGCGGCCTGATCGGCCGTCGGCATCACGTTGCCGTCCTCGCGGATGACCTCCTGCAGACCGATGATGTCCGGATTCATCTCCGCGATGACGACGCCGATGCGGTCGAGGTCGCGGCGGCGATCGAGACCGACGCCACGGTGGATGTTGTAGGAGGCGATGGTGATCGGCGTCACGCCGCGGACCCTTGCCCGGGGCCCTCGAGATATCGCACGAAGTGCGGGTAGAGCTGGACCGGATGGTCGAGCGGCTCCGGAAGCCGGGCGGCGGGCGGCGCCAGCACGAACGCGTGCAGCTCCTCGGGCGAGGGCCCCGCGTGGGCGCCCGCCTCGGCGATGTACGAGACGTGGCCGGGCGCGGCGTCGATGCCGTAGACGACGAAGTCGCCGGCGCTCGGCATGGCCATGAGGTCGCCGACGCCGGCGACGACCAGCGCCGCGTCCGGACGGCCGGCGAACGGACCGGGCGCGTCGGCGCTGAGCAGCAAGCGCTTGCCCCGCCAGAAGCACAGCGGCCCGTCGGCGCTCCGCGCGAAGACGTACCCGACGCCGGGATGCCGCGACAGAGCCTCGGCCAGCCCGGGCCAGCGCTCCTCGATGCGGTCGATGGGCAGCGGCGCGTCGTCGTCCACGAAGTAGATGAACGCGTTCGGGCCCGCCGCGATGACGCGAACGTTGTCGCGCTCGCGCGCCTCCTTCAGCTCGCCGAGCACCCACGGAAAGCCGTCCTCGATGTAGTTGAAGAAGCGCTGGAAGAACCCGGGCGCGCGGCCCATGCGCAGGGCCTTGATGCCGCTGGCGAGGTGATGGCGCCCGGCCGGGCGCTCGGGACCCACCGGCCGCGCCCCCTGCGTCGTGAAGAAATCCTCGAAGACGACGCGCTCGAAGCGGCGGCCGCCCGCGAGGTCGGTGAACGGCGTGCAGAGCGCCTGCCCGTGGTCGGACAGCACGTAGAGATCGTAGCCGTGCTCCGGCACGCGCCGGCACACGCGCCAGATCTGCTTGATCGAGTCGTCCAGGCGCCGCAGCGAGCGCAGGGCGCGGCCGTGGCGTGGTCCGTAGGCGTGCGACATGACGTCGTAGTCGAGGTAGTTGACGTAGATGGCGGGCGCGCCCGCGTAGATGTCGCGCGAGACGGCCAGCGTGAACAGCTCGCGCACCCACACCGAGAGGCCGACCTTGATGGCCAGCCACTTGAAGCCCCGCCGCCACTCGCCGACGGGATCCGCGAGGAGCCGCAGCACGGCGCGCGCCAGCTCGAGGATGGTGATCACGGAGCTCTTGAGGGCCACCCAGGCAAGCACGATCAGGGCGGTCAGTGCGGCCACGAGCCCTGTGCCCGACGGCCGCTTCATGTTGGCGAACGTGAAGAGGTTGTCGTCGGCGCCGCCCGTGAAGACGCAGCCGTAGCTCGCGCCGCCCTCGAGGATGCCGCGCCGCCCCGCGGCCTGCGCGCGCTCCACGCGCGCGGCATCGCCGGCGCGCGGGAAGTACACGTCCTCACGGTGGCGCTTCTCGTGATAGTGAAAGCCGGGAATGTCGGGGCGCACCCCGTACATCGCGGCCATCTGGAAGGCGGGCGTGGACGACGGCAGCCCGACGAACATCGGATGCAGCCGCCAGCCGCCGCGCTCGATCACGCGCCGCAGGAACGGCATCCGGCCCTGGGCCAGCGCCAGCTCGAGCACCCCGCGCGAGAGCCCGTCGATCTGCACGACGAGCAGACGCCGCCGCCCGGGCGTGGGCGCGCGTCCGCGACGAGCGCGCCGGATGACGCGGTCGACGAAACGCTGGAGGCCGAGCACCAGGTCGTCGAGGGGCATCGGGTCATTGTACTATCCCATTCGCGATGGACCCGCAGCCGAGCGTCGTCGCCGCCGTGCGGCGCTTCGTCGAGCAGGACGTGCGCCCGGCCGCGCCGGCCCTCGACCACGCCGACGCCTACCCGCACGCGCTCGTGGCCCGCATGCGCGCGCTGGGCCTCTTCGGCGCCCTCGTGCCGCGCGAGTACGGCGGCCTCGGCCTCGACGTCACGACCTACGCCCGGGTGATCGAGGAGATCTGCCGCGGCTGGATGTCGCTGGCCGGCGTGATCAACAGCCACACGATGGCCGCGCTGATCGTGCTGCAGCACGGCACCGAGGCGCAGCGGCGGCACTTCCTGCCGCGCTTCGCCGCCGGCGAGGCGCGCGGCGGGCTCTGCCTCACCGAGCCCCACGCGGGCTCCGACGTGCAGGCGATCAGGACGCGGGCGGTGCGTCGCGGCGACGAGTACCTCATCACCGGCACGAAGATGTTCGTGACCAACGGCCGCGAGGGCAACACCTTCGCGCTGCTCGCCGTCACCGATAGCGGCGCGCAGCCGCGGCACCGCGGCATGTCGTGCTTCATCGTCGAGAAGGGCGCGCCCGGTCTCGCCGTCGTGAAGTCGATCGGCAAGCTCGGCTACAAGGGCGTGGACACCGCGGAGCTGCTCTTCGAGGACTTCGCCTGTCCCGCCGCCAGCCTCGTCGGCGGCGTCGAGGGCCGCGGCTTTGGCCAGGTCATGAGCGGGCTCGAGGCGGGGCGCATCAACATCGCGGCGCGCGCCGTCGGCGTCGCTCAGGCGGCGCTCGAGGAGGCCGCCGCGCGCCGCGCCGGCGCCCCTCGCCTCGACGACATGGCCGCGCGCGTCGACGCCGCGCGACTCCTCACCTACTGGGCGGCCGCGATGAAGGACCGCGCGGAGCGGTGCGACCTCGAGGCGGGCATGGCCAAGCTCTTCGCCTCGGAGACCGCGCACGAGGTCGCCCTCGACGCCGTCCGCCTCTGCGGCACCTCCACCGCGCTGGCCATCGAGCGCTGCTATCGCGACACGCCGCTGATGATCATCGGCGAGGGCACCAACGAGATCCAGCGCACGATCATCGCGCGCCAGCTCATCGAGCGGCACGGCGAGCGCGGCGGCGCCCTCGTGTCGCGCGACGGCGAGCCCGAAGAGCGACGGCGCATGCTGCTGGCCGTGCGCCAGGTCGTCGACAAGAGCCTGATCCCGGTGGCGGCCGAGCACGACCGCAGCGGCCGCGTGCCCGACGAGATCGTCGCCGAGCTGGCCGACCTCGGCGTGTTCGCGGCGCTGGTGCCGCCGGCGCACGGCGGCCTCGGCCTCGACCCCGCGACGTGGACGATGGTGATCGAGGAGGTCGCCCGCGCGTGGGCGGCGCCCGCGCTGCTGGCCGTCGCGCAGGGCGGCGTCGCCTGGGCGCTCGGCCTCGCGGGCGGCGACACGGCCCGGCACCTGCCCGCCCTCGGCCGCGCGGACACGCTGGCCGCCGTCGTGCCGGTGCCCGCCGCCCTCGCGCGGCGGGACGGCTCGGAGTACCTGCTCGACGGGGAGACGGCGCCCGTTGCCCACGCCGCGCGTGCGGGTCTCCTGGCCCTCACGCTCGCCGACGGCACCGCCTGGTGGCTCGTTCCCGCCACGCTGGCCGGCGTCACCGTCGCCGCGGCCGTCCCCGATCTCGGCGTGCGGGGCGCGCCGCCGGCCGTCGTCTCACTTCGCAATGTCCGGCTTCCCTTCATGCGCCCCTCGTCGTCGGCGCCCCGGCTGCTCGCCGTCGTGGATCTGGGCCTGGGCGCCGTCGCCGTAGGCGTCGGCCAGGCGGCGTTCGAGGCGGCGCTGCGGTACGCGCAGCAGCGCACCACGTTCGGCAAGGCGATCTGCCAGCACCAGGCCGTGCAGCTCAAGCTCGCCGACATGGCGACGCGGCTGACCGCGGCCCGGCTGCTCGTGGCCGACGCGGCCACGCGCGACGACGCCGCCGCCCGGCGCGCGCGGCGCTTCGCCGTCGACGCCGCCGTGGACGTCACGCTCGAGTCCATGCGCATCCACGGCGGCTACGGCTACACGACGGAGTTCCCGGTCGAGCGCTACTACCGCGACGCCGCCGCCCTGCTCGCGGCCGCGCCCGACGACGCGCCGCGCTGATGGCCTACGGCCGGTACTTCGAAGAATTCAAGATCGGCGAGGTCATCAAGCACTGGCCGGGCCGCACGATCAACGAGGCGGACTGCACCTGGTTCGCGCTGCTCACGATGAACCAGCATCCCGTCCACAGCGACGCGCATTACGCCGCCACCCACACGCAGCACGGCCAGCGCCTCGTGCTCGGGCCGCTGGTGTTCTCGATCGGTATCGGGATGACGGTGGCCGACGTCTCGGGCAAGGCGATCGCGAACCTCGAGATCGAGAAGATCACGCACGAGGCGCCGACCTTCATCGGTGACACGCTCTATTCCGAGTCGACCGTGCTCGCCACGCGCGAGTCCACGCAGGGCGACCGCGGCATCGTCGCCGTCGAGACGCGCGTCAGCAACCAGCGGGGCGAGCGCGTGATGACCTTCAAGCGCACGGCGCTGATTCCAAAGCGCAATCACGCGACGCTCGGAGAAGGCGCCTACCCCGCATGACCGGCGCGCCCCTCGCCGGCCTGCGCGTCCTCACCGTGTCGCAGTTCGGCGCCGGGCCCTTCGGCACCCAGCTCCTCGCCGACCTCGGCGCCGAGATCATCAAGGTCGAGGATCCCCACGTCGGCGGCGACAGCGCGCGGCCCATCGGACCCTATACGGCCGAGAACGACTCGCTCTACTTCCAGTCGTTCAACCGCGGCAAGAAGTCGATCACGCTCGACCTCAAGCACCCCGACGGCCGCGCGGTGCTGCGCGACCTCGCCCGCGTCTCCCACGCCGTCTACAACAACCTGCGCGGCGACCTGCCCGAGCAGCTCGGCGTGACCTACGCGGCGCTGAAGGACGTCAACCCCGCGCTGGTCTGCTGCTCGCTCTCCGGCTTCGGGCGCACGGGCCCGCGCGCGGCCGAGCCCGCGTTCGACTACCTCATCCAGGGCTACGCGGGCTGGATGTCGGTGACGGGCGAGCCGGACGGCCCGCCGGTCAAGGCCGGCGTCTCCGTGGTCGACTTCGCGGGCGGCTACGCGTCGATGGCCGCGCTGCTGGCCGGCCTCTGGGACGCGTCTCGCACCGGCGTCGGGCGCGACCTCGAGCTGTCGCTGCTCGACACCGCGGTGAGCATGCTCTCCTACTACGCGATCTGGGCGCTGAACCGTGACTGGCAGCCGGCGCGCGTGGAAGACTCCGGGCACCAGTCCCTCGTGCCCGCGCAGAACTTTCCGACGAAGGACGGCGTCATCGTCATCTTCTGCAACAAGGAGAAGTTCTGGGCGAGCCTGGTGGAGGCGATGGAGCTGCCGGCCGTCGGGCGCGACCCGCGCTTCGCCACCTTCGCGGACCGGCTCCTGCACAAGTCGGTGCTGGTGCCGATTCTGAAAGCGCGCTTCGCCGAGCGCACCACGTCCGACTGGCTGTCGCGCCTGCGCGGCCGCGTGCCCTGCGCGCCCGTGAACACGCTCGCGCAGGCCCTCGCCGACGAGCAGATCGCCGCCCGCGACATGATCATCGAGGTCAAGCATCCGCGGTTCGGTGTGTTGCGCGAGGTCGGCACGCCCGTGAAGACGGAGGGGGCGGCGCCGAACCTGAGCCCGGCGCCCGCGCTGGGCCAGCACACCGACGAGATCCTCCGTACCCTCCTGCAGTATGATCCGGCCCGCATCGCCGCCCTGCGCGCCTCGGGCGCGCTGGGTCGTCACCCCGAATAGACCCTACTTCTTCTGTCCGGGGCACGTCTCCCAACCGCCCGAGTGATGATTCTGCCCGCAGCCGCGGCACCACTGAACCAGGGTCGGGCACTTCGGGCACGTTCTCGCCCTGTTCAGACGGTCTTCCTGGAACGCGCGGCACGGTTGACGCCCTTGCGAGTACGGACTGATCATGTTGGTCATACGACGATGCAACGCCGGCGGCGGTCCGCGTGTCAAGGGTTTTGGGCCAGCGGTGAGCGATTGAGACGAGCGGTAGAATCACCCCATGGCCGACAGGACGCTGCCGAGCCCTGAGGTCGAGGAAGTCACCGGCACCGAAGAGCAGGTCGCCCCGCCGTGGATGACGGTGTTACACAACTGTGACTGTCACACCTTCGAGCAGGTCGTGAAGCAGCTGCAGAAGGCCATCGCGTGCAGCGAGTCCGAGGGCTGGGAGATCGCCTGGCAGGTCCACAACACGGGCAAGGCGGTCGTGAAGATCGGTCCGGAGAAGGAGTGCGTGCGCGTCGGCAACATCCTGGCCGCGATCGGCCTCGTCGTGACCGTCGTCCAGTCCTAGCCGGCAACCGCCGCCCTACATCACCGGGCCGATGATCCACGGCGCGAACTCTTCCTCGCCGACGCCGGAGAGCTCGCTCTTCGATTTCTTTCCGGAGGCGACGGCGACGATCTCCTCGAAGATCTGCCGGCCCACCACGGGCAGCGGCGTGCCCTCGAGGATCACACCGCAGTTGATGTCCATGTCCTCTTCCATGTGGCGGTACATCAGCGAGTTGGTCGCCAGCTTGATCGAGGGCACGGGCTTGCAGCCGAACACCGAGCCGCGGCCCGTCGTGAAGCAGATGAGGTTACAGCCGCCGGCCACGAGGCCGGTGATCGACACGGGATCGTGGCCGGGCGTGTCCATGAAGACGAAGCCGCGCGTGGTGATGGGCTCGCCGTACATGAAGACGTCCATCATCGGCGTGGTGCCGCCCTTGGTCACGCCGCCGAGCGACTTTTCGAAGACGGTGGTGATCCCTCCGGCTTTGTTGCCGGGAGCAGGATTGTTGTCCATCGCCTCGATCCCACGGCAATACCATTCCCACCATTTGTAGCGATCGATGAGCTTCTTGGCGACGCCCTCATTGATGGCTCGTCGGATGAGCAGGTGCTCCGCGCCGTAGATCTCCGGTGTCTCCGCCAGCACGCCGGTGCCGCCGTAGCGCACCAGCTCGTCCACCGCCCAGCCGAGCGCGGGATTGGCCGTCATGCCGGAGTTGGCGTCCGAGCCGCCGCAGTTGGTGGCCAGGCAGATCTCCGAGACCGG
>QHSB01000398.1:2623-19249 GCA_003220335.1 Candidatus Rokuibacteriota bacterium | reverse complement strand
GCTCCCGCGACGCGCGCGCCCGCAGCCAGCAGCAGCGTCCAGAGCGGTGCCGTCGATCCGGCCACGGGAACGCCGGGGTTGTAGGCGAAGCCGGTCCCCTCGGCGAGGTTGCGCGCGAAGTGCAGGTGGATCCAGGAATCGTCGAGCGGAAAGCCGGCGGAGCCGGCGATCACCCGCTCGCGCACCAGCAGCAGCGCCAGCGGCAGCGCGGCCGCCAGCAGGACGAGGAGATCGTCGCGGCGGTCAGCGGTCACGCACGAGCGTGTAACCCGCGTAGGCGACCGGGCGGCCGTCGATCGGCAGCGTGTAGAGGAAGCGGCCGTACGGCAGCTCGATCTCGACGAGTCCCGCGGGCCACGCCACCGAGGGCGCCCAGTGATCCACGAACCACACGACCCGCCGCGTGCGCGCGGGCAGCCGCACGTCGCTGTCGGGCGACGGCAGGATGTCCGAGGCGAGCTGCGGCGCGTAGTAGCCGGGCGGCAGCTCGCCGACACGCAGCTCGAAGATCGAGTACTCGGGCAGGTAGAACATCGCGTGGCGTAGCCACGGATACGACCGCGCGTTGCCGAGCTCGGTGATGACGACGGTCTCCTCCGGGGGATAGAGGCCGCGGATCGCGTCCACGAACGTGCGGACGACCTCCTCGTGCTCGTGCAGCGCGGCCGCCGTGCGGCTGAAGATCCAGTCGAACGCCTCGTGCTCCGCCGTGAGCCGCCAGGCCGACTTCGGCGTGTCGAAATCGCGTGGCAGCGGGCGCGCGTTGACGAAGAAGACGCCGTTGACCAGCACGACGAGCACGACCGCCGCCGCGGTGAGGGCGGGTCCCAGCGCGCGCCGCCGCGCCAGCACGGCGGCGTCGGCCAGGGCCGTGACGAGCACGCGCGCCAGCAGCACCACCAGCGCGGGCAGGAACGTCAGCACGTAGCCCGCCTGGCCGAAGTGCACGAGCGTGTACACGAGAACCGGCGGCGCGATCCAGGCGAGCAGCAGCCACTCGCGACGCCCCCAGCCGCCGCCGCGGACGAACCGCGGCACGAACAGCGCCGCGAGGGCCAGCGGGCCGAGCGCGACCAGCACCGACTCCAGCAGATAGCGGGACATGCGCAGCGTCGTCTCGAGCGGCCCGGCCACGATGGTCGTCGGCCGCACGACCGAGTCCGCGAGGTACGCGGACGCCGCCACGTAGCGGCCGAGCCCGCCGGTGAGCGCCACCATCGGCACGAACCAGAGCAGCGTGAGCGCGCCGAGAATCGCCACGCCGATTGGCACCGTCCGGGCGCGGCGCACGCCGAGCACGCAGGCGACGAGCCACATCGGCAGCAGCAGCAGGAGCAGCGACTGTCGCATGCCCGCCGCCAGCGCCAGATACGCGGCGGCGAGCCACGCGTCGGCCTCGCTGCCCTCCAGCGCACGAAACGCGAAGTACGCCACGATCGAGGCGAACAGCGCCTCGCCGGCGTAGGTGAGCCCGACCGATCCGTAGAACCAGAAGAGCGGGCTGACGGCGAGCACGCTGGCCGCCGCCAGCGCCGTCGCGCGGTCGTAGATCCCGCGCGCGAGCAGGTACACGACGAACGTGGTGAGGCCGCTGCAGGCCACCGCCAGCAGCACGTACGCCGCGGTCGGATCGTGCAGCCATGCGTTCACGATGCGGCCGAGGCCGACATAGAGGATGTAGCCCGGCGGATGCGGCTGGTGCTTGACGACGTCGTACTCGCGCAGCGCCAGCGCGAACTGCACGGCGTCCCAGTTGTAGAGCATGCGCGCGCGGTAGGGCAGTCGGGAGAGAACCGTGAGGAGGCCGAGCGCGCCGGCAAGCAGATAATCCCAGCGGTCGGCCCTGTCGCGCATCGCGGCTGTGCAGTATACGCGAGCCACACCTGCGCGCGCGCTCGATCGACGGGAACGCGGCGACGGCGTCGAGCAGCTCGGGCAGCGCCTCGAAGAGGCTAGGCCTTCTTCTCCTCGTCCTTGCGGGCCGGAGTCGTCGTCTCTTCCTTGTTCGCCTCGTTCACACCCTTCTTGAACTCCTTCACGCTGGAGCCGAGCGAGCGCGCGAGCTCGGGAAGGCGATTCGCGCCGAAGAGGACCAGCACGATCACGAGAATGATGAGTAGCTCCTGATACCCCAGACCAAACATGGAGATGCTCCTTTCCGACGCCCTACCTTAGCACCGTTCTCTACCCTCCGCGCAACACCCGCCGCTCGCCCACCCGCGCCGTGACGCGCCGGGCGTCGAAGTATTCCAGCAGCGGGATGGCGTACTTGCGGGAGATGCCGAGCAGGTCCTTGATGTCGCCCGGCCCGATCTCCCTGCGCTCGCGCAGCAGGGTGACGAGCTTGTCCTGGATCGCCTCCAGGGCCGCCGCGTGGAAGAACAGCGACTCCTTCACGCGCACCAGCTTGCGCGACTCGAGCAGGAGCTGGAAGAGCTCGTGCTCCTCGTCGCCGGCAAGGCCGGCACGCCCCAGCGCCTCCTCGGGGCTGGGTGGTGCCGCCGCCGCTTCGCGGAACTCGCGCTCGAGCCGGTCCACCGCCGTCTGCTGGACGGGGCTCAGGCGCAGCTCGTGCGAGGCCAGCCGGACCTTGTCGCGGTCCACGCGGACGGCGCCCTCGGCATCGAGCGCGCCGAGGACGTGCGCGAACACGCGCTCGTCGGCGTTGGCCGCCCGCACGCGCAGCTCCTCGCGCGACATCCCGCCACGCAGCGGCTGGGCGCGGTGGAACTGCTCGAGCGCGGCCGTGATGAGCCCGCGCAGGCGCGCCACCGCGTCGGCGTGCAACGACCAGTCGCGGTCCACCGCCGTCACGCGGGCGGCCGCCGCCAGCGCCTCCAGCAGCCGGCGGGTGCGGCCGGGCCCGAACGGCACGCGCGCGACGAGCGCGGGCAGGCGGATGCCGGCGACGCCGGCGCCGCGCACGTGCTCCTCCACCACCGCCTCCGGCGCGCCCGCGGCCAGAATTTCGAGATGGGCGAGCCGGGCCGGGCGCTTGAGTCGCGGCGGCTCCGTGTCGAGCAGGGTGCCGCCGCCGATGGTGACGATCGGCGAGTACGAGCGAATCACGAAGCGGTCGCCGGCCAGCGCGACCAGGGGCGCCTCCAGGCGCAGCCGCGCGAAGCCGCGCGTGCCGGGCGCCAGCTCGGCGCCGTCGAGCAGGAGCGCGCGCGCCATGATCTCGCTCGTGCCCGCGTGCAGCCGTACCCGGTCGCGGCTCTTCAGCGGGCGCGCCGCGTCGGCGAGGATCTCGAGGACGACGTCGACCAGCGTGGTGGCCGAGAGCGTCCCGGCGTGCCCGATGACGTCGCCGCGCTCGACGGCGGCGCGCTCGAGGCCCTGCAAGTTGACCGCGGTGCGCTGGCCCGCCACCGCGCGCTCGACGGCATGGCCGTGGGCCTGGAGCCCGCGCACCTTGGCGACGAGCCCGCGCGGAAAGACCTCGACGCGGTCGTCGACGCCGAGCGCGCCCGCCGCCAGCGTCCCGGTGACGACGGTGCCGAAGCCCTTGATCGTGAACACGCGGTCGATGGGCAGCCGCGGCAGCTGGTCGGTGCCGCGCGCGGGCACGGTCTCAGCGAGGCGTCGCAGCGTCGCGCGCAGCTCGTCGAGCCCCGCCCCCGTCTTCGCCGACACCGGGACCACCGGCGCGCCCTCGAGGAACGTGCCGCGCACCAGCGTCGCGACGTCGTCGCGCACGAGCTCGATCCAGTCGGGCTCGACCATGTCGATCTTCGTCAACACCACGAGGCCGGTTCGAATATGGAGGAGCGAGCAAATCGCGAGATGCTCGCGCGTCTGCGGCATGACGCCCTCGTCAGCGGCGATGACGAGCATGGCGAGGTCGATGCCGCCGACGCCGGCGAGCATGTTCTTCACGAAGCGCTCGTGGCCCGGCACGTCGACGACCTCGATCGTGAGGCCATCCGGCTCCTCGAGGAACGCGAAGCCCAGGTCGATGGTGATGCCGCGCGCCTTCTCCTCGGGCAGGCGGTCGGTGTCGGTCCCCGTCAGCGCCTTGACCAGCGAGGTCTTGCCGTGGTCGATGTGGCCGGCGGTGCCGACCACGACGTGGCGGCGCGCCGCGCTCATACGCGCCCGACGCTCATGGCGGGGCGGCGGCGACGATCGCCTTCACGAGCTCCGCGACCTGCGCCGGCAGCACCGTCCGGCAGTCGAGGAACAGCCGGTCCTCGACGAGCCGGCCCACGACGGGAGGGTCGCCGGTCCGTAGCGCCACGTCGAGCGCGCGCGCGGCGGCGTCGGTGGCGCCGAGCGAGACCCCCGCCGTCGGCAGCTCCACCGTTGGCAGGGCGCCGCCGCCGACCTGGGCGCGGCCCTCGTCGACGCGCGCGCCGAGGCGCCCCGCGACGTCGGCGCCGAGCCCGCGCAGCACGCGCCGGGCCCGCGTGACCACGCGAGCCAGCGGCTCGGTGAGCAGGCGCAGCGTCGGCACCGCCTCGCGCGCGTCGCCGGCCTCGTAGGCGCTGAGCGTCGCCTCGAGGGCGGCGATGGTGAACTTGTCGATTCGGAGCGCGCGGTTCCACGGGTTCTTCTTGAGCCGCGAGACGATCGCGCGCTTGCCGACGACGATGCCGGCCTGCGGGCCCCCGAGCAGCTTGTCGCCCGAGAACGACACGAGGTCCACGCCCGAGGCGACGACCTCGGGCACCGTCGGCTCGTAGGGAAAGCCCCAGGGGCGGAGGTCGACGAGCGAGCCCGAGCCGAGATCCTCCATCACCGCGATCCCGCGCGCGTGGCCGAGCTCGACCAGCTCGCGGCTCGACACCTCGGCGGTGAAGCCGATCACGCGGTAGTTCGAGGTGTGGACCTTCAGCAGCAGCGCGGTGCCGGGGCCGATCGCGTCGGCATAGTCGCGCAGGTGCGTGCGGTTGGTCGCGCCGACCTCGCGCAGCACGGCGCCGCTGCGCAGCATGATGTCGGGGATGCGGAACTCGCCGCCGATCTCGATCAGCTCCCCGCGCGAGACGATGACCTCCTTGCCGTGGGCCAGCGTTTCCAGCGCCAGGAGCACGGCGGCGGCGTTGTTGTTGACCACCAGCGCGTCCTCGGCGCCCGTCAGCCGCCGCAGCAGCGCCTCCACATGGCTGTAGCGAGAGCCGCGCTCCTTGCTGGCGAGATCCATCTCGAGGTTCGAGTAGGCGGCCGCCACCGCCGCCACGCGCTCGCGCGCGAGATCACTCAGCAGCGCGCGGCCGAGGTTGGTGTGCAGCACCACGCCGGTGGCGTTGATCACGGGACGCAGCGAGAAGCGGCCCGCCCGGCGCACGCCCTCGACGACGCGCGCGGCGAGGGCGTCGGGGTCGGCCGGCGTCGCGCTCTGCTCCCGCACACGGCGGCGCTCGGCGTCCAGCGCCTCGCGCACGGCCGCCGTCAGCCGCGCGCGCGACAGCCCGGCCAGCGCGGGGTCGGCGGCGACGCGCCGCACGAGCTGATCGACCGACGGCAGGCTGCGGAGCGCGGCCGCGCGGTCAGCGCTCACTGAGCGCCGCCTCGACCTTGGCGCGCAGGCGCGCGATGACCTCCTGGGCCTCGGCGCGCCAGGCCTGGGTCGACCAGCGGCCGTCCGGGGTGCCGCGGCGCACGGCGTCCTCGGTCATGCCCGCCCAGAGCTCGTCGAGGTCCTCGGGCGTGAGCCCCTGCCCGCGGAGCGCGCGCGCCCAGTCGGCGGCGAGGGCGTCGATGAGCCGATCGCGCTCGGCGGCCAGGCGGCGGGCCTTGCGGATGAGGTCGGCCAGACGCGAGGCCACGGCTAGTGCTTCACCGCCTCGCGGATGGCGTCGACGAGGTTGGCTTCGAACCGGCCCGTGGAGGCGCACGCATACACGGGTTTCGCCTTGAGGGTCCCGGACGAGCCCTTGCGGTGCGCCTGCGTGCGCATGCTCGAGTTGATCTGCAGATTTGTGACGGCGCCGTCCGGCTCGGCGAACACGGTGAAGGTCACGAGCGCCTCGCCCTCGAGCGGATCATCGCCGATGCGGCCGCAGTCGCAGTAGACGCCGATCGGCGTCACGACGTCGTCGGTGGCGATCACGCCCGAGTCGCGCGCGATGGCCCGCAGCGGCAGGTTCTGCTTGGCCATCGCGCGCACGAGGGCCGCCCAGGTGACGTCGTACCCCGCGCCGATCTCGGCGCGGTACGGCGGCGGCGCCAGCGGCGAGACGTGCGGCCGCGCGCACCCGACCAGCGACAATGTCACCGCCATCATCACCAGCCTACCGCGCGTGGTGGTCGATCCCACGGTACGCTCGGACGAACCGCTCGATGCGCGCCTCGTCGACACCGTCCAGGGTCTCGAGGCGGGTCCACGCGGTCAGCGCGATCCGGCTCGGCATCGTCGGATAGGGCGCGAGGACGACCTGTGTCGGATACTTGCGCACGATGCTCGCGAGCTTGTCCGCGACGTCCGGACACGCGCAGTTGTACTGGATGACGACGCCGCCGTCCTCGAGGTTGTGGACCTGCAGCTCGTTGGGGATCGGGCGTGTGTGAATGCCCCACGGCGCGATGTATGGCAGGTGCGGCCCCGAGGTGGGCGGCGTCGAGTTGTACGGCTCGTGCGGATCGCCGACGGTCTGTACGTGCAAGTTGCCCAGGTTCGCGAACTTCTGGCCCGGCAGATCCGCCTGCGCCCGGTACGCGAACCAGCCGACGATCAACGCGACCACGACGGCCGCCGCGACGCCGGCCCCCAACGTCCAGCGTCGACGCCCGTGCCGCGCGCCGTTGCGTCCCTTGCGCTCCTGCTTGGCCATGCCCCCCGTCCCTCACGCGTGGCGGAAGCGTGTGGGAGTCGAACCCACCTCCGACTTGTCTAGAGCCGGACGCCGGATTTGAAGTCCGGGAGGCCCACCGGGTTCCTAGACGCTTCCGAAGTCTTCCGAGTGTACCATTGTGCCGGCACCGTGAATCCCGACCCACGGCTTGTCGCCGATGAGCGACGCCCGTCGGTTTCTCCCTGGCGGCTGGGCGGACTGTCTGCGGCCACCCTGGCGCGGCGCGTGTACGATGGCCTCTGGGCGCACGATCTGTTCGATCGTGCCGCGAGCCTCTCCTACTACTTCCTGTTTGCGCTTTTTCCGGCGCTGTTGTTCCTCACGGCGATCCTGGGCCTGGTTCCGGGCCCGAAGCTGATGGATCATCTGCTCGACTACATCGCCCGCGTGCTGCCCGCCGACGCCGCCTCGCTGCTCAGCAAGACGCTCGGCGAAGTGGTCAAGGGCGCGCGCGGCTCGCTGGTCTCGCTCGGCGTGCTCGGCGCGCTGTGGGGCGCGTCGAGCGGGATGGTCTCCATCAGCCACGCGCTCAACGTCGCCTTCGAGGTGCGCGACACGCGCACGTGGTGGCGCCATCGGCTGGAGGCCATCGGGCTCACCGTGTGGTTCTCGGGCCTCACCATCATGGCCCTGCTGCTGTTCGTGTTCGGCGAGCGTATCGGCGAGGCGGTGGCGCGGGGGCTCGGCGTCGGCGCGGCCTTCACGCGGAGCTGGAACGTCGGGCGCTGGCCGGCGCTGACGCTGTGCGCACTGATCGGCATCATGCTCGTCTACCAGCTCGCGCCGGCGGCGCGCCAGCACTGGCGGCGAATCACGCCGGGCGCGTCCTTCGCCCTGGTGGGCTGGCTGGTGGCGTCGTTCGCCCTGCGGCTGTACGTCACCTACCTCGGCAACTACAACGCCACGTACGGCTCGATCGGCGGGGTCATCTTACTGATGCTGTGGTTCTATCTCTCGAGCCTGGCGCTGCTGGTGGGCGCCGAGATCAACTCGCAGATCCAGCGGGCTGAGACCGAAGCCTACGCGAGGCGTGAGGCGCCGCCCGCGAGGGGCGGGTAGAGGTCGAGGACGTCGCCAGGCGCCAGGGTCCGGTCGGGCCGGGCCTCGCGGCCGTTCACCAGGAGCACGCGCTCGAATCCGGCGGGAATGCCCAGGCGGCGGGCGACGTCGGAGGCGGTGCTGCCGTCGGGCACGTCGAGGAGCGCGACGCCGTCGCGGCTACCGGGCGGGAGAAAGCGCTCGAGCGTCGCGAAGAGTCGGACCTCCACCCGCACCGACCTTATCGGTCGGCGGCCGAGCGGACACCGGCGACGCGGAGACGGTCGCCGGGGCGGATCCGATCCAGGCTGTCGAGGCGGTTCCAGCGCATCACGTCGCCGACGGAGACACCGTACTGACGGGCGATGGCGCTCACCGTATCGCGCGGCCGAACGACGTGGACGTCGCCCGTGGCCGCGGCGTGGCTGACCTCGATGTGCTTGTTGCCCGCCATCCCCGGCGCCCGCCTCGGGACCAGCGCGGCGGCCACGCGCTCGCGCTCGCCGGCGGGCAGGCGCAGCGTCCAGGGGCCGCCGGGCGGCGTCACGCCGCGCACGAGCGTCGGATTGAGCGCGCGGACCTCACCGGGCGCCAGCCCGGCGCTGGTGGCCAGGCGGCGGAGATCGGTGGCCGGGGGCACGGTGAGCGTGTCGAAGGCGACGGGATCGACCTCGTCGAAGTCGAAGCCGTAGCGGTCGGGATCGCGGCCGATCACCGTCGCCGCGTGGATCTGCGGCACGAACTCCTTCGTCTCGCGCCGCAGGTGGCGCGACTGGGCGAGCGTCCAGAAGTCGCGCGAGCCGGTCTTCTGGATCGCGCGCGTCACCTTGACCTCGCCGGCGTTGTACGCGGCCTGGGCGAGCGCCCACGAGCCGAACTGGCGGTAGAGGTCGTTCAGGTACGACGCCGCGGCGATCGTGGACTTCTCGGGATCGAGCCGCTCATCCACCCAGCGATCGACGCGCAGGCCGTATCGCCGCGCCGTGCCGGCCATGAACTGCCACATGCCCTTGGCGCCCACCCGCGAGACCGCGTCCGGCTTGAAGCCGCTCTCGATCATCGCGGTGAACGCGAGGTCTTCGGGTAGGCCGCGCGTGCGCAGCACCTCGCGGATCATGGCCAGGTAACGGCTCGAGCGGTGCACCCAGAGCGTCACGACCTCACGGCTGCTGCCGGTGAACCGATCGAGGTGGAACTGGACTTGGGCGTTGAGCATGACCGGATAGGCCGGGGCCATGATGGCCGCGTATGACACGCGGCTTCCGTCGCCGTACGCCTCCGCCCACCCGTCGTCCGTCGAGGTCGCGGCCGCGAAGTCCTCGTCCCGAGCCCCGGAACCCGTGCCAGTCACGTCGGGTTCACCCAACGGGACCCAGAGCGCGCCGCGCGGCGGGATGGCCGCCGGTCCGGGATCCGCACCGTCGGGAGCAAAGGCGTCCGGCTCGGCGCGATCGGGGGAAGCCGGGGAAAGCGGCTCGGCGGCACCGGGTGTGATTACGCCCGGGCCGAGGAGAATCGAGAGGCCGAGAGCTGCCGCGAAGAAACGGCTTTGATTCGCCATAGATGAGGAAGCTTGGTCATTTTTACCACGCTTCCGGGGCCCGGGTCAACGTGGGCTCTGCCATGATTACGTGCGTTTGCAACAGGCTGAAGTATGGTGAGTGGATGAGAGGAGGGACCATCAGGGCCCTCGAACCGCACCGCCAGCACATACCCAGGAGGAGTTACCGTGAAGAGAGCGCTTGCTGCAGTCGTCGGAGTCGCGTTCGTGTTCGCCAGCGCCGGGCTCGTCGGCGCCCAGACGCCGGCCCCGAAGCCGGAAGACAAGAAAATGGAGGACAAGAAGGACGCCTCCATGAAGAAAACCCCGCATCACACGGCGGTGGGCACGGTCAAGACGGTCGGGCCCGACAGCGTCGTCGTGGCGGGCAAGGCGAAGGGCAAGGATACGGAGTGGACGTTCGCGCTCAACGACAAGACGAAGCTCAAGAAGGCCGGGAAGGACGTCACCGCCAAGGACCTCGCCGTCGGCGACAAGGTCACCGTCCGTTACATGGACGAGGGCGGCAAGATGACGGCGATGAGCGTCAGCGCCTCGGCCGGATCGAAGCAGGCGGCGAAGGCGAAGGAAGAGCCGGCAAAGAAGTAACCAGGTACTAGGGGACGGACGCCGGCTCAGCGGCTCGGGCCGGCGTCCAGTACCCGATCTTCCACGATCCCCGCGAACCAGACGTTCCGGTCGTTCAGCTCCAGCGTCATCGACGTGCCAGGCGCCGTCTCCACTTCGCGGAGCCATGCACGCTCCGCGTAGTAGCCCACCAGGCGCGGCGGCAGCCGATACCGCTCGCGGTCGCGGAGCTGATAGGCGGGCGAGCGCTTGTCCATGAACTGCGAATGGGTCGCCCACACGATCCAGCGCCCGGCGGGCAGGTCGGACAGCGTGAATCGTCCGTCGGCATCGACCATCGTCGAGCGAACCAGGTCGGGGGCGCCCGACTGCCATACCTCCTTCTCGTAGCGCTCGCGGGCGCGGCGCATCTCCGTGGCCGCCTCGCGGTAGGCCGGCGCCGAGTCGCGCGCGCGGGCGCGGAGGTCATCGAGCCGGCGCACGAGGGCCTCGGAGCGTGGAAGGGCGACCACCACCGCGTGCGCCATCGGCATGTCCTCGGCATTCGGCTTGCGCCGCTCGGTATAGACGCGGCCGGCGATGCTCACCGTCTCCCCCCGACGCCGCGCCTCGTCGTAGACCTTCAGATCGACATCGAGGGCGCGGGCGGCCGGGACCGCGGTCATCAAGAAAGCCGCCGCCAGGACGACCGCCCTCATGCGCGCGCCTCCCCGGGCGGTCGGGTCCGCCAGCGGTCGTGCGACCAGAGCCACTGCTCGGGGGCTTCGCGGATGGCGCGCTCGATGGCGGTGGTGCATCGGGCTGTGAGTTCGACGACGGCCGCGTCCGCGCCATTCGCCTCCGGCGGCGGCAGCGCCGGATGGATGACCACCGTGTGGCGCCCGTCGGCGTCGCGCCGCGCGAAGACCGGCACCACGGGCGTGCGCGTGCGCACGGCCAGCAGCGCGATGCTGCGCGAGGTCGAGGCGGGGCGGCCGAAGAAGTCCACGAAGACGCCCTCGCGGCGCGCCGCGTTCTGATCCATGAGGATCCCGATCATGCGGCCGCGCCGTAGCGCCTCGAGGACCGGGCGCAGGGCGCCGCGCTTATCGATCAGCTCGACGCCCGTGCCGCGGCGCAACTTCTCGGCGAGGGCGTCCAGCCACGGCGCGTCGAGCGGCCGCACGACGATCGACAAGGGAAAGCCGGTCAAGCGATGCGCGGCGGCCAGCAGCTCCCAGTTGCCGAGGTGCGCGGTGAGCAGAAGCGCGCGGCCGTGGGCGGCCATGGCGGCGCGCAGATGCTCGACGCCCTCGAGGCGGACGCGCTCGAGCGTGACGTCGAGCGGGCGCGTGAGCAGCCGCGCCAGCTCGAGCAGCGTCATGCCGAGGTGCTGCGAGGCGCGCCGCGCCAGGCGCGCGCGGGCACGCCGCGGCAGCGCGGGGTACGCGCGGGCGAGGTTGGCGAGCGCGAGCCGGCGGCGGCGACCGAGCGCCAGGTAGGCGACGTCGCCGAGCCGACGACCGAGCCAGAGGGCGAGCGGCAGCGGCAGCCGGCCGGCGGCCGTCACGACGGCGCCCGTGCCTAGCCGGGCCGCCGCCGGCGCTCCCGAAGCAGCTCGACCGCGATCGGAATGCACGACAGCACGATCACGATCGGCACCACGATGTGGATGTAGGAGCCGATGTTCGGGATCGACTGCCGCAGGAGATAGCCTACCCACGTCATGCTGACGACCCATCCCACGCCCCCGGCGACATTGTAGAAAATGAAGCGCCGGTACTCCATTCCGCCCACACCCGCCAGCACGGGGGCGAACGTCCGCACGATCGGCACGAAGCGCGCGATGACGATCGTCTTGGCGCCGTACTTCTCGTAAAAGCGGCGTGTGCGCTCGACGTGGGCCGGGTTGAACAGCAGCGATTTCTGCCGCGTGAACAGGCGCGGTCCCAGGCGGCGGCCGATGGCGTAGCCCACGCTGTCGCCGACCACCGCGGCCACGATGAGGAGCCCATTGAGCCACCAGATGTTCAGGGTGCCGTTGGCGGCCAAGAGCCCGGCCGTGATCAGCAGCGAGTCGCCCGGCAGGAAGAAGCCGACGAGCAACCCGGTCTCGGCGAACACGATGGCGAAGAGGACGCCGTACCCGCCCCACTGGACCAGCGAGTCGAGCGAGTACGCGCCGCGCACCAGGTCGCGGAAAAACTCCAACGGCGCGCTACTTGCTCCGCGCGACGGCGCCGACGGCGCCGTGCGTGACGGCGGGCTCGCCGCCCTTGATCCGCATGCCGTAGAACGAGCGCCAGACGAACACCGTCGAGAGCAGGAAGAACACCAGGCTGAGCAACCGGCTGAGCCCCGGACCGCTGGTGGCGGTCAGGCTCACCGCCAGCTCGACGGCGAGGAGGCCGAAGAGCGTGGTGAACTTGATGACGGGGTTCATGGCCACCGACGAGGTGTCCTTGAAAGGATCGCCCACGGTGTCGCCGACGACGGTGGCGGCATGCAGCGCGCTGCCCTTCTCCTTCAGCTCGGTCTCGACGATCTTCTTGGCGTTGTCCCAGGCGCCGCCCGCGTTGGCCATGAACACCGCCTGGTAGAGGCCGAAGAGCGCGATCGAGATCAGGTAGCCGATGAAGAAGTAGGGCTCGAGGAACGCGAAGGCCAGCGTGGAGAAGAAGACCGTGAGGAAGATGTTGAACATCCCCTTCTGCGCGTACTGTGTGCAGATCTCCACCACCTTCTTGCTGTCGCTCACCGACGCCTTGGTGACGCCCTCCAGGCGGATGTTCGCCTTGATGAACTCCACCGCGCGGTAGGCGCCCGTCGATACCGCCTGGGTGGCGGCGCCGGTGAACCAGTAGATGACGGCGCCGCCGGTGATGAGGCCGAGGAGGAACGGCGGGTGCAGCAGCGACAGCTTGTCGAGGTTCTGGGTGAGGCCGGCCGTCAGCACCACGATGATCGAGAAGATCATGGTGGTGGCACCGACCACCGCGGTGCCGATGAGCACCGGCTTGGCGGTGGCCTTGAACGTGTTGCCGGCACCGTCGTTCTCCTCCAGCAGCGCCTTGGCGTTCTCGAACTTCACGTCGAAGCCGTGCTCGCGGCGGATCTGCGCGGCCACGTTCGGGATCGTCTCGATGACGGACAGCTCGTACACGGACTGCGCGTTGTCGGTGACGGGGCCGTACGAATCGACGGCGATGGTGACCGGGCCCATCCCGAGAAAGCCGAAGGCGACGAGGCCGAACGCGAAGACGGCGGGCGCGACCATCAGCGCGGCCATCCCGAGCGTGCTGACCAGGAACGCGACGCCCATCAGCACCACGATGGTCATGCCGAGCCAGTAGGCGCTGAAGTTGCCCGCCACCAAGCCGGAGAGCACGTTGAGGGAGGCGCCACCCTCGCGCGAGGCCGCCACCACCTCCCGGACATGGCTCGACTCCGTGGACGTGAAGAGCTTGACCAGCTCGGGGATGATCGCGCCCGCCAGCGTGCCGCACGTGATGACGGTGGAGAGCTTCCACCAGAGCGAGCCGTCGCCGAGGTTGGGAATGAGGACGTAGGAGGCGGCGTAGGTCATCACCACCGAGACGATCGAGGTCAGCCAGACCAGCGACGTCAGGGGCGCCTCGAAGTTCATGCGGGCCGCCTTCGCGTAGCGCCCGCGGGCGATCGCCTCGTTGATCAGATACGAGCCGCCGCTGGCGACGATCATCAGCACGCGCATGCTGAAGATCCACACGAGCAGCTGGACCTGGACGGCCGGCTCGCGCACGGCGAGCAGGATGAAGGAGATCAGCGCCACGCCGGTGACGCCGTAAGTCTCGAAGCCGTCGGCGCTGGGGCCGACCGAGTCGCCGGCGTTGTCGCCCGTGCAGTCGGCGATGACGCCCGGGTTGCGCGCGTCGTCCTCCTTGATGTTGAACACGATCTTCATGAGGTCCGAGCCGATGTCGGCGATCTTCGTGAAGATACCGCCCGCGATCCGCAGCGCGGCCGCGCCCAGGGACTCGCCGATGGCAAAGCCGATGAAGCACGGGCCCGCGTAGTCGCCGGGGATGAAGAGGAGGATGCACAGCATCAGGAACAGCTCGACGCTGATCAGCAGCATGCCGATCGACATCCCGGCCTTGAGGGGGATGGCGTAGACGGGGAAGGCCTCGCCGCGCAGGCTGGCGAACGCCGTCCGCGAGTTGGCGAAGGTGTTGATGCGGATGCCGAACCACGCGACGCCGTAGCTGCCCGCGATGCCGATCAGGCTGAAGAGCAGGATGATGACGACGCGAAAGGCGTCGAAGTGCTGCAGGAAGCCGAAGTAGACGACGATGATGAAGCCGATGAAGAGCTCCAGGAGCAGGATGAACTTGCCCTGGGTGATCAGGTACGTCTTGCACGTCTCGTAGATCAGCTCGGAGATCTCCCGCATCGACTCGTGCACAGGCAGGTTCTTGAGCTGGTTGAAGATCACCAGCCCGAAGACGAGGCCGAGCACGCACACGCCGAGGCCCAGCGTGAGCAGCGTACGGCCGCCGATGCCGCCGACGTGCACCTGGCCGAGATCGGGAATCTTGAGACTGGCTTCGCCGCCGCCGTGAGGGGCGGGCGCCGAGGGCGCCTGCGCGAGGACCGTCGGCGCCGCGACGAGCGCGACCAGGGCGAGGACGAGGAGTGCCGTCAGGAACTTGCCGTTCATGCTCGTGGGTCTCCCGCGTTCGATGGACAATCCGTGACCGAAATCCCCAGAACTGTACGTGACGGCCCGAGGGGTGTCAACGCGAAACTCGTTGAGTTGACAGGCTTTGTCGGGCGCCAGTACCATCCGATCGGATGTCGGCTGCAGAGGACGTTGGGGCGACGCCGCGCAAACGCCACGTCACCTGCCCCACGTGCCGGCAGCGCGCCGCGTGGCACGGGAACCCGCACCGGCCGTTCTGCTCGCCCACCTGCCGCCTGATCGATCTCGGCGTGTGGCTCGATGAGGGCTATCGCATCCCGGAGGAAAAGGGCGAGAACGATGTTCCGTAAGACGACCGGCACCATCCTGTGTCCCTCGTGCGGACGCCTTACCACCGCGGACGCCGAGGCCTGCCTCGTGTGCGGCCGCCGCCACCCGGGGATGTGGGGCTTCGCGGCGCCGCTGCGGGCGCTGTTCGGGCGCCACAGCTTCACCAACGTCGTCTCCGTCGCCTGCATCGCCCTCTACGTTGCCAGCCTGCTGCTGGACCCGCGGGCGGCGACCTCCGCGCGCGGGCCGTTCGACGCGTTCTCGCCCAGCACAGGCGCGCTCCTGGCGCTGGGCGCGGCCGGCACGTACCCGTGGAGCCTCGGCCACTGGTGGACGATCATCACCGGCATCTACCTGCACGGCGGCGTCCTGCACATCCTGTTCAACGTGCTGTGGATCCGCCAGCTCGGCCCGGCCGTGGAGGAGATCTACGGTCCCGCGCGGCTCGTCGTGATCTTCACGGTCGCCGGCGCCGTCGGCTTCCTCGTATCCAACGCGTTCGGCTACCGCTTCACGATCGGCGCCTCGGGCGCGGTATTCGGCCTGCTCGGCGCGATCGTCGCCTTCGGCGGCAAGCGCGGCGGCACCTTCGGCGCGATGGTGCTGCGGCAGTACGGCTACATGGCGCTCCTGATGTTCGTCCTCAGCTACTTCATGCCGGCCGTGAACAACGCCGCGCACGCGGGCGGGTTCGCGGGCGGTCTCCTCGCAGGCTTTGCCGTGTCGCTCGCCGAGCGGCGGCGGGAGACGGCCCTCGACTGGGTGCTGGCCGCGGCGTGCATCGCCGTGACGCTCGCCGGCTTCGCGCTCTCGCTCTGGTCGACGTTCGCCGGCTGAGACGCCGCCGCGAGCGGGCGGGCGCGGGCGGGCCATATCGGCCGCGGGTCAGAAGCGCCAGGCCACGCCGCCGTGCACGCCGATCGGGGGCGCCGGCGTGAGGAAGCGCTGCACGGGCGCGCCCTCCACCCTGAGATTCGGCGCGAAGGTTCCGAAGGTCTCGTACTCGGTGTCGAGCAGGTTCTGCACGGCGACGAAGGCGGTCAGCGCCTTCACGCGCGCACTCAGCAACGCGTTCAGCACGACGTAATCGCCGAGCGGCCGCTCGGCGTTCGCCTCGTCGCCGCGCAGCCACTGCCGGCCGACGTAGGCGCCGCTGAGCGACAGCGTGAGCCAGTCGGTCAGGTGCGCGTCCACGCCGCCGTTCACGCGGTGGCGCGGCACGAGCGGCAGCTCGCTGCCTTTGCGGACGAGCTGCGTGCAGGGGGGCGCCTCGCAGTCGGCGGTCAGGCGGGCGGTGCCCAGCCGGACCTCGTCGCGGAACGTCGCCTCCGTGTACGCGTAGTTGACCCAGGGCTCGAGGAAGCGCGACTTGCCGCGCAGGGCGACCTCGACGCCCTGGCGCCGCGTGTCGCCGACGTTCTGGAAGAACAGGCCGACGGTCCCGGTCGGCGCGACCGAAAAGATATCGTCGATCACGTCGGTGCGGTACACGCTCAGCCGGGCATCCAGCCACGGCCACGGTTGCGCGCGCACGCCGACCTCGTAGTTACGCGCCTTGACCGGCTTGAGCGGCGGATCCGGAGCGGCGCCGGCTTGCAGCCCGGGGCACACCGTCGCCGGCGACGCGCACGTGAGCTCGAGGAACGACGGCGCGCGGAAGCCCTCGGCGTAGG
>QHSB01000398.1:0-2545 GCA_003220335.1 Candidatus Rokuibacteriota bacterium | reverse complement strand
GCGACCTCCAGGGTGTCCTGCAACCAGCCGCCGGCGGCGTGGATGCCGTCGCGGACATCGGACTCGAGAGAGCGCGCGCCCTCCGCCGTCTCCTCGAACACGCGCACGCGCGCGTCGGCGTACGCGTACTCGGCCCCGGCGACAAGCCGGTTCGGCCGGCCGGCCAGCGGCGCCTGTCGCGTGGCCTCCAGCGTGCCGCCGAGGGTCGCCGTGCTCGTGAACGAGCGCGTGTTCGCGCCGGCCAGATTGACGTTGAATTGCTCGGCGTCCAGCGCGCGCACGAATCCGGTGGCGCCGAGGGCCCAGCGCTCGTCCAGGTCCTGCTTCAGGTTGACGGTGACCGCGTTCATCAGCGGCTCGAAGAAGTCGCCGCGCGTGAAGTTGCGCGTGCGGTGCTGGTCCAGCTCGCTCGCCGGCAGCGAGCCCGCCTGCTCGATGTGGTTCTGCGCGCGCTGGTACGAGACGGCGAGGTCGGTCCCCCCGGCGCGCAGACCGACGCGCGTGAACAGCCTGCCCACGCGGCTGGCCGAGGCGTCGCGCCAGCCGTCCTCGCTGAAGAACGTCCCCGCCACGTAATAGTCGGCCGGGCCCTCGACCCCGCCGAGTCGGAAGCGATACTTCTGCCGCCCGAAGCTTCCCCATTCGGCCTCGGGTACGATCTCGCGCACCTCGGCGCCCCGCTTCGTGATGATGTTGAGCACGCCGCCGAGGGTGTTGCGCCCGAACACGGCGCCGGGGCCACGGATCAGCTCGAGCCGCTCGATGTCGTCCAGCGGCATCAGGTCGAAGTTGATCTCCTCGACCGTGGGCTCATTCACGCGGACGCCGTCCACGAACACGCTGATGCCCTGCGGCGCGCCCGTCACCGACGAGCCCTGAAAGCCGCGGAAGGAGAGATCCATCTGGAACGGGTTGCCTTGCTGGTCGGCGGTCGTCACCCCCGGCAGCCGGCGGAGGGCATCTTGCAGACTGGTCGCGCCCGTCTCCCGCAGCTCGCGGCCGGAGATCACGTCGACGGCCGCCGGCACGCTGCTGGCGGGCAGCGGCGTCGACGGCAGGCGTGTGCCGGTGACCTCGAGCGCGGGCAGCCGGATCTGCGGCGGCGCGGCCGGCTCGCGCTCCGGCGTCGTGACGTCGCGCTCCTGCGCGGCGGCCGTAACGGGGCCGTGGAGACCGGGCCCGGCGCTGGCGCACGCGAGGAGGAGGGGGACGGCGATCGTGAGGCGGGCGGACATTGCTCCGGTCAGTTAGCACAGACGCGGAGCGACCACAACGTCGGTGTCGCGGCGACGCTCTATATGCCCCCGCCCAGCCAGTAGTAACCAACGAGGGCAGCCCCGAGCCCGGCCAGCGAGAGCACGAACGGCCGGAGCGCGACCTTCCAGTGCACGAGGAGAAATACCAGGGTGACCGGCGCCAGGAAGAGGCAGCCCAAGCCCCACCAGAGACTCACGCGAAATGCGCCAACCAGGAAGCTGACCGACGAGATCAGCGCCACCACCATGCCCACGACGAGCAGAGGCACCCCGGCGATGGGGTACGTCTTCCGCGACGGCGTGCCGGCGGGAGTCCAGATCGCCGCCAGTGTGCGCCGGGCCGGCTTGTCGACCTCAGCCGGCGTGACGGTCGCGACGGGTTTCGGCGCAGGCGGTTCCTCGACGAGCGGTGGAGGCACGGGCTGCGGCGGCTTGTAGGTCGTGGCCGGCGGGCAGTCACCGTAGCGGACGTTGCCGCGCGCATCGACCGATCTACAAACGTTGTCCATCCGCGGCGCGGCCTCCGTCGCCAGGACCACGAAGGCGACAAGGGCCACGGTGCCCAACGAAGCGGTCAGGGTCGCGCGGACCGCCACCATTCGACGGTAGCATCCGGGTGTGCGGCAAATCCACGCAATTCAGCGTAGACACAGGAACGCCCGGGTCGTTTTTCGACCCGGGCGCTGAAATAACCCCGGCAGCGACCTACTCTCCCACGCAGTTGCCCACGCAGTACCATCGGCCCAGGAGGGCTTAACTTCCGTGTTCGGGATGGGAACGGGTGTGGCCCCTCCGGCATCGCCACCGGGAATCGAATCGCAGCCGGCCCGCATCGCAGGCCGGCCACCAAACACGAAGATTCTCGAGTGTAGCCAGACGCGTCACCACGATCAGAAAGAATGAGTACAACGTGGTCAAGCCGCACGGGCGATTAGTACCGGTCAGCTGAACACCTTACGGTGCTTACACCTCCGGCCTATCAACCTGGTCATCTACCAGGGCCCTTCAGGGGACTTACGTCCCGGGACGTCTCATCTTCAGGCGGGTTTCGCGCTTAGATGCCTTCAGCGCTTATCCCTGCCGGACATAGCTACCGAGCGGTGCTCCTGGCGGAACAGCTCGCACACTAGAGGTCCGTCCACCCCGGTCCTCTCGTACTAGGGGCAGCTCCCGTCAAACGTCCTCCGCCCGCGACAGATAGAGACCGAACTGTCTCACGACGTTCTAAACCCAGCTCACGTACCGCTTTAATGGGCGAACAGCCCAACCCTTGGGACCTGCTCCAGCCC
>QHSB01000623.1 GCA_003220335.1 Candidatus Rokuibacteriota bacterium | reverse complement strand
CTTTGCGAACGTACACTCCCAGGGCGCGCGGTGGCTCATTCGATCTTCCGGCATATGAACGATGAAGACGGCACCCTTCGCCGCCTAACGCTCGGCTTCAGCGGCGGCGCCCAGCGCCGTCCGCTGGAAGCCGTTGTTCGGCTCCGTCCTCGTCCATCGTCACGGCACGCGGAAGATGGGGAGGCGCAGGCCCCACCGGATGGCGAGCAACCGGAGCGCAACGACCACAACCATACCCGTCCCAAACGCGCGCGAACGTGGCAGCCCAAACGTCTGCAGGAGCAGGTAAAGAATGACGCCCACGATTGCGGCAGTAGCGTAGATATCTCGCCGCAGGATCAGGGGCACCTGCGCTGTGATGACATCTCGTAGGATCCCTCCGGCTACCCCGGTCATCGTGCCCATCAGCACCACAATGATCGGTGTGCACTGCGCCGTTTCTGCCACCTGGGCTCCAGACAGCGAAAAGAGCGCCAACCCTAAGGCGTCGGCCACGAGGAGCGCGTTCTCCGGCGGTGGCCTTAGCCAGACATAACCGACGGTCAGTAACGCCGACGCGATGATAACAATCAGGTACCGCGCGTCGGTGATCCAAAAGATCGGATGCCGATTCAAGAGGAGATCTCGCAGCGTGCCTCCCCCAATCGCTGTGATGGCCGCGATGACGACGACCCCGAGGAGATCCAGCCCTCTATTACGCGCGGCGAGCACTCCACTCACCGCAAAGACGGCAACGCCCCCAAGATCGAGGGTATGGAGGATCATAGGTCGTCCCGCAATGCCGAACGTTCGCGGTGAGCAGCCGCTGCGAGCAAATGCGAGCCAGCGGTCTGCTCGACTGCGTCGTTAGCCGACACCAAGTTCCTCAAGCAGGTCGATGTACGCGTGCGCTACCAGAGCCGACTCCGGAACCCCGAGCGCTGCCAGCAGCTCCCGTGCTATGCGTTCTCCCTCAGCGGCGGTGTCGCCGTCGGCCAGGACGACCTCGATCTCCAGGAAACTCCCAAGCCCCCGGACCTCATCAAGGTGAACTCGCGACCTGTCGATCATGAAGAGCTCCCGCCGCTTCTCCACGACACCGCGAACGACAAGCGCTTGGCCCAGGACCGCCGAGACGGCCTTGGGGTCGGAACACGCGCAGCGGACGTACAGAGATTCCTTCGGGCCAGCGAGGTCTGGGCGCTCATAAAAAATCAGCTCACCCGATCCGTCGGAGAACTCGCGAAGCTTCAAGCGGCCCCGAGGAACAACGAAAAACGTATCCGTCTGGACCAAGGCTTCCGGCGGCGCTGGCGCAAGCGACCCTACCTTGACCCGAAGACGGGACAGATCTGCTACCCGCGCCTTCATCTCGACGTTTCTAGCCAAACTCACTGTCGGCTAACGCGCCGGGTGAGCGGCCGGCGAAGCCGGTCCGCTCCAGCCGGAAGTTAGACTCAGCGGCGCGACCGCCAACGGCGTGGGTTCCGGCGGCCATGCATAACCGCCAAGACAATGACCTCGTCGTCGATAGGACGGAAGTACACGGCGTACGGAAACCGGGGGACAAGCGCTCGTCGTGTGTCGTCCTTCACACGCGGGTAGGCCAGCGGATTCTGAAGAATCAGCGTGACCGTTGTCTCTATCGCTGCGGCGAAGAGGGCGCCGAGGCCGACACGTTCTTCCTCGTACCAAGCTCGTGCATCAAGTAATTCCGCCTCCGCCTCGGGTCGAAATACAAGGCGGGGAGTCACCCACCGCTCGCGAGCTTCCGGCGCACCTCTTCCCACGGGATGCCGCTGCCCGGATTCGCGAGATGGTCCTGGATTCGTCTGTCGAGCTCTGCCTCCTGCTCCGGCGTCAAAGCAAGCTCCGCCTCGCGCTCGTTATCGGTGAGGCTTTCCCAAAGGGCCATGGCAAGCTCCACCCGGTCCTTGGCGGGCAGCTTCAGGAGGGCAGCGAGGGTGCTCGACAGCATGGCTGATCCTCCCATGTCGGTCCCGTCTCCACAACCTTCCCCGCTGGGTCTAACGCCGGTGCTCAGCGGCCGGCGTAGCCAGTCCGTTGAAGCACTTCGTTAGACCGCTCAATGTCTCGTTCGAGGCTCTTCGAGAGGTCGGACTCATGGGCTCTTAGCACCTCTACGGAAGAACACAGGGAGAAAGTCCCCAGACGCGAATAGAAGTACCAAGATCCCGACACCCATGCCTGCGAATAACGTCTTGAAGTGAAGGATAAGATCG
>QHSB01000622.1 GCA_003220335.1 Candidatus Rokuibacteriota bacterium | reverse complement strand
GTGAACAACGGCATCATGTTCGTGAGCACACCGCAGAACCAGGTGCTCGCCCTCGACGCCAAGAGCGGCGAGCTCCTGTGGCGGTACAAGCGCGAGCTGCCCGAGGACCTCTTTCAGCTGCACCCGACCAACCGTGGGGTCGGCCTCTATGAGGACAAGGTCTATCTGGCCACGCTCGACGCCCACGTCGTCGCGCTGGACGCGAAGACCGGCAAATTACTCTGGGACCGGACGGTCGAAGACTACAAGAAGGGCTATTACATGACCCTGGCGCCCCTGGTGGCCAAGGGGAAAGTGATGGTCGGCGTGTCGGGCGGTGAGCTCGGGATCCGCGGTTTCGTCCAGGCGCTGGACGCTCGTACGGGCCAGCCCGCCTGGAAGACGTTCACGGTCCCGGCGCCGGGCGAGCCGGGTTCCGAGACCTGGAAGGGGGACTCGTGGAAGACGGGCGGCGCGTCCGTCTGGATCACGGGCAGCTTCGATCCCCAGCTCAATCTCACGTACTGGGGCACCGGCAACGGGGCCCAGTGGATGGGCGATCAACGCCCCGGCGACAACCTCTACTCGACCTCGGTGATCGCGCTGGACGCCGACACCGGCAAGATGCGCGCGTTTCACCAGTACCATTGGAACGACTCGTGGGACTGGGACGAGGTGTCGGCGCCGATCTTGATGGACGTCCAGCGCGGCGGACGGACGATCAAGAGCCTGGTGCATCCGGGCCGCAACGGATACTTGTGGGTGCTGGAGCGGAAGGCCGACGCCATCGGCTTCGTCGACGCCAAGCCCTACGTCAAGCAGACGGTGTTCACGAAGCTCGACCCGCGAACCGGCCGCCCCGAGTACGATGAGACGAAGAAGCCGGTCACGAATAAGAAGATCCCCTTCTGCCCGTCGCTGTGGGGCGGCAAGGACTGGCCGCCGGCCGCCTACAACCCGAAGACCGGCTATCTGTACATCCCGAGCAACGAGAACCTCTGCGGCTCCCTCCTCGGCACCGCGAAACCCTACGAGGAAGGCAAGCTCTGGCTGGGCACCGAGATCAAGGACATCGGGATGGTGGTCGCCGACGGGTCGAAGCACATCGGCGAGATCCAGGCCTGGGACATGAACACCGGCCAGAAAGTGTGGATGCGTACGTTCGAGTCACACAACTGGGGCCCGATCTTGACCACCGGCAGTGGGCTCGTCTTCGCCGGCGGAACCAACGACCGGTACTTCCGCGCGTTCGATGGCAAAACCGGCGAGCCGCTCTGGCAGTGGCGTACGAACTCCGGCATTACCGGCGTCCCGAGCTCCTTCGCGGTCGACGGCGTGCAGTACGTCGCGGTGCAATCCGGCTGGGGCGTGGATGCGCAGCGGATGCAGGGGGCTCTTGACGACATTCGCGGCGCGAAGACGGACGTGCCTCAGGGCGGCGTGATCTGGGTGTTCGCCGTGAAGCGGTAACGGCCAAGCTCGGCCCCAACGGGCACTCCGCCTGCTGCGGGGTGCCCGTTGAAGCCCGGCTATGACTGGCGAACCTTCCTCCGTTCGTCCTGTCCGCTTTCCCGCTGCGTACGGCCCGCCGGGAGGGCCGGACAGCCTTCTCCCCTGGAGCTACGTCGAGGAGCGCCTTCGGGCCGCGGCGAATTACTGGATAACGACGGTTGGTCCACCCGCGCGGCCGCATGCGCGGCCCGTCGATGGCGTCTGGGTCGGCGCCAATCCCTCGATCTCCGTCCATCTCTCGAGTGAAGCCGAGGCGATCATCCTCGAAGGCACCGCCGAGTACGTCACGGATCCTTCACATCCCCTCGCCGCGCTATCCATGGCAGCTTCGAAGCAGAAGTACCCGCAGTACTTTTCCGGAAGTGAGTCGCCATTCCGGCCGTTCTGGGCGCTCCGGCCCACCAGGGCTTTTGCGTGGACCCTCGAGGGCTTCCCACATGGCGCGACGCGCCGGCGGTTCGAGAAGGCGGTTCAACCTTGATGTAAGCCTTACGAGAATACGACGATCGTACTGACGGCGATTTCCGCCACGAGCCCGCGCGCTGGCCTCGGCGTTGCACCTCGTGTCCAGTCCGAGTTTCCAACAAGGAGGAGACGTGATGAACGTTCGTAAAGGAACAGCCGGGCTGCTGCTGACAGCCCTCGCTCTGACCCCGGGTTTTCTGTCCGCGGGGCCTGCGGCCGCGCAAGACCAGACGAAGGAGAAGCACGGAAATCGCAAAGGCCAGACAGTGACGCTTGATCAGCTGCCCCAGCCGGTGCAGCAGACCATCAATCAGGAGTCACAGGGCCGCACGGTCGGCACGATCAAGCAGGAGGCTCGGGGCGGCAAGACGTTCTACGTGGCGGAAATCACCGATCAGAACGGCAAGAAGAGCCACGTCCGGGTCAATGAGGACGGTTCGCTGATGCAAGGGCGCTCGGCCCGTCGGCACGACAGCAGCTCCAAGACGTCGTCCGACACCGCCCCCAGCACGACCAAGTAACCCCTGACTCGCTGTCGCGGACGCCGCCAGTCGCGGCGTCCGCGACGGCGGGTTTCGCGCGCGTTCCGACTGGCGCCGCGCCGTCTAGACTTGCGCGAACCCGCCATCCACAAACAACTCCGCTCCCGTGACGTAGCTGCTGTCATCGGATGCGAGAAACACCACGGCCTTGCCGATCTCATCGGGTGTACCGAGTCTGCCGAGCGGGACATTGTTGGAAATCATCTTCAAGCGTTGCTCGCCGGCTCCACCCGAAGCCACCAAGTCATTCAGTCCGGGCGTGTCGATGGGGCCTGGGCTCACGGCGTTCACGCGAATGCGGCGATCCCTCAGGTCCGTCGTCCAGGTCCGTGCGAACGAGCGCACGGCGGCTTTGGTGGCGCTGTAGACACTATTCGCCGACAACCCCTTACTGCCGACGATGGACGCATTCAGGACGATCGAGCCACCATCCGGCATCAGCGCAAGCGCCTTCTGGACCGTGAACAGGAGGCCTTTCACATTGATGCTGAAGATCGAGTCATAGTGCTCTTCAGTGATCTTGCCGAAAGGCGAGTACGTCGCAGCCCCGGCATTCGCGAACACGATATCGAGCGTGCCCTTTTCCCGCTTGATCTGTGCGAAGAGGCGGTCAAGATCGCCAAGGTTCGACACGTCCCCCTGTATGCCGGTGACATTTCTTCCGATGGCCTTCACCGCCGCGGTCAACTCCGCATCACGGCGCCCCGTGATGAACACGTACGCGCCTTCGCTCACAAACCGCTTCGCCGTCGCCAGGCCGATGCCGCTGTTCCCACCAGTAATGAGCGCGATTTTTCCGTCAAGCTTCCCCATGCTGTTCTCCTTCGCGGCATGCACCGGACCACCCGGCCCCTCGCCGACCTTCACGACCCCCGGCCTGGACTCATCGCCGGTTCTTCTGTCCCTACGATGTCCGGCCGAGCCAGGAGGATTCTCAATTCCTATGTAGACGCATATGACGTGTCGGTTTCCTTTGCGCGTTACCCTGGAGAAGGTAAGGGAGGAAGCGCGATGTCCGCAGGACGACCCGTGGGCGAGCCGAGGCAGTTTTCGTTCGATCCGACCGAATTCGCGGGCAAGCGTGCTCTGGTGACGGGCGGCACCAAGGGAATGGGCGAGGCCATTGTCCGGCGCCTCGCGGCCGGCGGCGCGACGGTGGCGACCACCGCTCGCTCACCGATGTCGGAGGGTCAGGCAGCGAAATTGTTCCTCCAGGCGGATATCAGCACACGTGAGGGCGTCGATATGGTGATCCGCGAAGTCCTGGACCATCTCGGCGGCGTGGACATCCTCGTCAACAATGTCGGCGGGTCCTCCGCACCGAGCGGCGGCGTGCTGGCTCTCGGTGACGAGGATTGGCAGCACGCGATCGACACCAACTTGTTCGCCGCGGTCCGTCTCGACCGGGGACTGCTGCCCGGAATGCTGAAGCGGCGGTCTGGCGTCATCATCCATATCTCGTCGATCCAGCGGCGCTTGCCACTCTTCGAGGCCACGCTCGCCTATGCCGCCGCCAAGGCCGCATTGACGACCTACAGCAAGGGCCTGTCGAAGGAGGTTGGGCCCATCGGTGTCCGCGTGAACAGCGTCGCGCCCGGCTTCATCGAAACGGCTGCGGCACAGCGCCTCATCGCGCGGCTCGCAGCTAGCAGCGGAACGGACGAGGCCGGCGCGCGCCAGGGCCTGATGGACTCGCTTGGAGGAATTCCGATCGGCAGGCCCGGCCGGCCTGAAGAGGTCGCTGAGCTCGTCGCCTTCCTCGTCTCCGATCGGGCGGCGTCGATTCACGGGAGTGAATACGTGATCGACGGCGGGACCGTACCGGCAATCTGAACCTCGCCGGCCGTCGATGCGGTGTATGGGAGGACTCAATGCGAAAAGCGTTGCAGAGAATCACACCGTTTCTGTGGTTCGATCATCAGGCCGAGGAGGCCGCGAAGTTCTACGTCTCGATCTTCAAGGATTCCCGGATAACGAGCGTCGCCCGCTATGACGACGCGGCGG
>QHSB01000621.1 GCA_003220335.1 Candidatus Rokuibacteriota bacterium | reverse complement strand
GCGGGCTACGTCTCGAACAAGAAGCCGCGGTAGCTGTGCTGGCGCCGGCGGCCGGCGCGGGGGCGGGGCGGGGTCCGGCGACCACGAGCGTGTGCGCCTAGGGACACGCTGATGTTCTCCATCGTCGCGCGGCGGCGCAGTTCAGTCTGCGGGGGACGGGTCGGCGGACCCCGCCCCACCCCCACGCCGGCCGCCTCCGGCGGCGGCTGCCTCGGGTTCGGTTCATGACGGAGCCGGCTATTCCTTCGACGTCTCCTGCGGCTGCTTCCTCGGCGTCGGCTTATACGGCGTATTCGGTGTCGTGGAATCTGACGCAGCGGTGCAACCTCGAGTGCGCGCATTGCTACATGTCGGCGCACGGCGGCGCGGACACGCGCGGGGAGCTGACCACTGCGGAGTGCCGGCGGGTGATGGACGAGATCGCGAGTGTGAACCCGAATGTGTTCTTGATCCTCACGGGTGGGGAGCCGCTGCTGCGGCGCGATATCTGGGACGTCGCCGGCTATGCGGCCGACAAGAAGTTCACCACCGTCTTCGGCACCAATGGCGTGCTGCTGCGCGAGCGCGAGGCGAAGCTGATGCGCCAGCACGGCGTGCTGGGCGCCTCGATCAGCCTCGACTCGACCGATCGCGTGAAGCACGATGCCTTCCGACGCCTGCCCGGCGCCTGGGACGCCGCCGTCCGCGCCACGCGCGTGCTGGGCGACGAGGGCCTCGACTTCTCGCTCCACATGTCGGTGACCGACTGGAACGTGAAGGACGTGCCCGCGATGATCGACCTCGCGCGGGACCTCGGCGCCAAGGTCCTCAACTTCTTCTTCCTCGTGCGCACGGGGCGCGGACGCGATCTCACCGACATCGACGCCGCCGCCTACGAGGAGATCCTGACCTATCTGGCGAAGGTACCGGGCGCGGGGCAGGGGCCGCCGTCGTTCGTGCGCCGCATGCTCGGCATGGCCGAGGCGGCGCCCTCCGAGAAGTTCGAAGATCCTTGGTCGACGCCGGTCGGCCGCGCCGACGGGCTGCTCATCCGCGCGAAGTGCGCGCCGCATTTCCGCCGCATTCTCTGGGAGCTCAACCCGTCGTCGCCGCTTCTGAAGAATTACGCCCACGGCTCCTGCCCCGCCGGCAAGTACTACTGCCGCATCACGCCGGAGGGCGACGTCACGCCGTGTCCCTACATGCCGGTGAGCGCGGGTAACCTCCGCGCGACGGGCTTCGCCGAGCTCTGGCGCTCGGCGCCGGTTTTCGGTGACCTGCGCGATCCGAAGCTCGGCGGGCGGTGCGGCGCCTGCGAGTTCTCGAAGGTGTGCGGCGGCTGCCGCTGCCGCGCCTTCGCGACCTACGGCGACTACCTCGCGGAGGACCCCGCCTGCGGCTACCAGCCCGGGGCGCACGGCGGCGCGGTGGTCGAGCTACCGGCCACGCTCACGTTCGGGCTGGCCGTCGACTACCAGCTGACGTGGGAGCCGGCGGCGCGCGAGCGCCTGAACGCCATCCCGTCGTTCGCGCGCGGCATGGTGGTGAAGGCGGTGGAGGCGTACGCGCGGTCGCGCGGGGAGAGCGTGATCACGCCGGCGCTGCTCGCCGATGTCCGCGGCAGGTGGGGCGGCCGCTTCCGTCCCCAAGCGTAGTCCGGCGTAGGATCGAGTCATGATCCCCGAGCACCCGCCGTTCGATCCCGGCGACCGCTACCGCGACGCCGCGCGCGCCTACCTCGCCTACGGCATCGTCTACTGGATCGGCGGCGCGTACCTCGCGATGCAGGGCATCGGCGTGCGCGGCTCGATGTCGGCTCCGGGACTGACGTGGATCGGGCTCGGCCTCGTCTTCGTCGTGGTCATCCCGTATCTCTTGAGCCGGCCGCGCCGGTGGTTCGAGCGCTGGGTCCTGAGCCGCCGCGACTTCGCGCGTATCCTCACGCTGCTCATGGCCGTGCGTGCGTGGTACGTGCTGCGCGTGGTGCTGCGACCCGAGACGGCCTCGGTCGCCGCGCCCTGGGGCGGCGAGATCACCTTCCGCGTCGGCGGGGCCGTGTTCTTCCTCGTCACCGTGGTCGCGATGCTCTTCGTCGCCATTGCGGCCTGGAGCGCCGACCAGAAGGCGATCGAGTAGCCTCGTGCCCAAGCGCTACAAGGACATCGTTGGCGACGGCGGCTCCAACAT
>QHSB01000397.1 GCA_003220335.1 Candidatus Rokuibacteriota bacterium | reverse complement strand
ATCCAGACGAACCTCACGGTGGTGGTCCTCACCGGTCTCGTCGGCGCCTTCGGCACGGTGGCGCTGGCGGGCTACGGCACCGGCGCGCGTCTCGAATATCTGCAAATCCCCCTGGTGTTCGGCCTCGGCTCGGCGCTGGTGACGATGGTCGGCACCAACGTCGGGGCCGGTCAGCTGGCCCGGGCGCGGCGCATCGCGCTCGTCGGCGGGGCAATGGCGTTCGCGTTGACGGAGACGATCGGGCTCGCGGCCGCGTTCTTCCCCGGCGTCTGGATGGGCCTCTTCACGCGTGATCCCGCCGTCGTCGCCGCCGGCAGCGCCTACCTGCGCGTGGTGGGGCCGAGCTACGGATTCTTCGGCCTCGGGTTGGCGTTGTACTTCGCCTCGCAGGGCGCGGGGCGGGTGCTGTGGCCGCTCGTCGCCGGGTTCGTGCGGCTGGTGCTCGCCGCCGTCGGCGGCTCGCTGGCCATCCACTGGCTCGGCGGCGGCCCGCGGGCCCTGTCGGTCGTCATCGCGCTCGCGTTCGTGCTGTTCGGCGTCACGCTGCTGTCCGCGGTCAAGGGCGGCGGCTGGCGGAGACCTCGTGGCTAAGATGCTCGACGTCCTGGGGCAGCTGATGCGCGGCGAGGTGCCGCCGCCGCCGGTCGCCACACTCATCGGCTTCAGCCTCGCGTCGGTCGAGCCCGGCCGCGCGGTGGTCGAGTTCGAGGCGACCGAGCGCCATGCCAACCCGATGGGCACGCTGCACGGCGGCGTGCTGGCCGACATCGCGGATGCCGCCATGGGCATCGCCTATGCGGCGCGGCTCGACGAGGGCGAGACGTTCACGACGCTGGAGCTCAAGATCAACTTCGTCAAGCCCGTCTGGACGGGCAAGCTTCGCGCCGAGGGACGCGTGATCTCGGGCGGACGTACCGTCGGCCTCGTGGAGTGCCACGTGCGCGACGCGAAGGATCGGCTGGTGGCGCACGCGACGAGCACGTGCATGACCCTCAGGGGGGAGGCGGCCGCGGGCCGCTGACCGTATGCTCTCGGGATGGCGATCGCCTCCCTCCTGCTGCTCGTCGCCAACGTCGTCTACGCCACCTCCTACGTCGTCACGCGCGTCGTCCTCGATGACGTCCCGCCGACGATCCTGGCGCTGCTGCGCCTCGTCATCGGCGCCGCCGTGCTGGTGCCGCTCAGCCGCCGCGGCACTGTCCCCCCGGCCGGGCCGCCCGGCCGGGGCGCGCGGCTGTTCTGGATGGGCGCGCTCGGCTTCGCGGCGGCCTTCGCGCTCTCGCACTGGGGCATCGCCGGCTCGTCGGCGACCAACGCGGCGCTGCTGATCGTCGTCGAGCCGCTCACGCTCGTCGCGCTCGGCCCGCTGCTGCTCGGCGAGCGGCTGACGCGACGCGAGGCGGGCGGCGCGGCGCTCGCGGTCGCCGGCGCGGTCGTGGTCGTGCTCAACGGCGTGCCGGGCCTCACGCTGGAGGTGCTGCCGCGCTGGCGCGGCGACATCCTCCTCATCCTGTCGGGTGTCGCCTACGCCTCGTACTCGCTGCTCGGTCGCACCGTGCTGACCGACACCAATGCCACCGCGATCACCGCGCGCTCGATCGTCTGGGGCATGCTCGTGATGACCCCGCTCGCCGCGCTGGAATGGGCGGGCGGCGCGCGACCGGTCGTGACGACGTCCGCGGTCGCGGGGACGCTGTACCTGGCGCTCGTGATCACCGCCGGCGCCTACCTCGTGTGGAACTGGGCGCTGGCGCGGGTCGAGGCGGCGCGGGCGGCGCCGTTCCTGACCGTGCAGCCGGTGGTGGGCGCGCTGCTCGGGGCCGTCGTCCTCGGCGAGCCGGTGACGCGCTTCACCGCGCTCGGCGGGGGGCTCGTCGTTCTCGGCCTCTGGATGACCGTGACCGGCCGGCGCTGAGCGTATACTGAGCCGTGCCCGATCGTCGGTACGCGTTACAGAACGACGAAGCGAATCGCCTCATCGTGGACCTGCTCGATGTCCTCGGCGTGCCCTCCGACCGCCGCGGCTACCTCCAGCACATGCTGACGACCGTTCTGAAGCTCTACGAGGACGGCGCGCCGACCGGCGACCTCAAGGTCACCAACACGGCCCTCAAGGAGCTGCGGTACGCGTACAAGGTGTTCGAGCCCTACCGCGGCGTCCGCAAGGTCACCGTGTTCGGCTCCGCGCGCACCGCGCCGACGCAGTCGGCGGCCATGGCCGCGCTGATGTTCGGCCGTCGCATGGTCGAAGAGGGCTGGATGGTCGTGACCGGCGCCGGCGCCGGCATCATGGGCGCCGCCCAGGAGGGCGCCGGCGGCGAGCGGTCGTTCGGCCTCAATATCCGGCTGCCGTTCGAGCAGGAGGCGAACCCGTGGATCGCCTCCGACCCCAAGCTCATCACGTTCAAGTACTTCTTCACGCGCAAGCTGTTCCTCGTGAAGGAGGCGAGCGGCATCGCGCTCTTCCCGGGCGGCTTCGGCACGATGGACGAGGCGTTCGAGGTCCTCACGCTCATGCAGACGGGCAAGGCGACCATCGTGCCGATGGTGCTGGTCGAGACGGATCAGACGCCGTACTGGCGGAAATGGGACGCCTTCGTGCGCGACACCCTCGCCGCGCAGAACCTCATCGATCCCATCGACGCGTCGTTCTATCGGGTCGTCGACACGGTGGACCAGGCGGTGGAGCAGCTGACGAACTTCTACCGCGTCTACCACTCCTCGCGCATCGTCGGCGACAACCTCGTGTTCCGGCTGACCAAGCGGCTGCGCGACACCGATCTCACGCTGATCCAGGAGAAGTTCGAGGACGTGCTCAAGGGACCCCTGGACCAGGCGCCGGGCCCGGTGCCGCAGGAGCACGACGAGTGCCCCGAGTTCCCGCGGCTGATCGTGCCGTTCAACCGCTCGTCATACGCGCGCCTGCGGCAACTGATCGACTTCGTCAACACGCTCTAGCGGGCGACGATACGCCGCAGTCGCGGCTCTCGGTCGTCGCCTCGCATCTGGACCGTTCTCGTCGCCCGCTGGCTGGCTTACTCCGGCTCGGGGCGCTCGACGAGGGTCTGGCACTCCGTGCAGACCCAGGTTCTGAAGACGACCTTCGTGTCGTTGTCGCGGCGGAGCGTCCAGGGGATGAGCGCCATGCGCCCGCAGTTGGGGCAGCGCTCGGGGCGGGCGCCGGGCGGGATGACGGACGGGAGCCACGGGACCTTGGCCAGCATGCGGCGATCATAGCATCGGGCGGTTCAGACCCTATCCCTTCGTCCCTGCCGACGGCACCTCCGTAGGGAATTTTTTTTCCATCTCGACTCCGCGCGGCACGTATGTCTAGGATGTTGTAGTTGTGCGCGACCAGCGACCTTCCGCGACCACGCTCCGTGTCCTCATCGCCGACGACAACGGCGACACGCGCGAGATGTACGCGCTCTACCTGAACATGGTCGGCTACAGCGTGGACACCGCCGAAGACGGACACGAGGCCATCCTCAAGGCGCGCGCGTTGCGCCCCGACCTCGTCGTGATGGATCTGCAGATGCCGAAGCTCGATGGCTGGGCTGCCATCCGGGAGCTCCAGAGTCGCCCCGAGACCGCCGCCATCCCGGTCATCGTGCTGACCGGGCACGACTTCAAGGCGTATCTCAAGCCCGCGGCGCTCGCCGCCGGCGTCGTCTCGTACCTCATGAAGCCCTGCTTCCCCGAGCAGCTCGCGCGCGAGGTCGGCGCGTGCCTCACGGCCCCGCGGAATCGAGCCACGAGCGCGCTATGAAGATCGAGCGGGCCCCTGGTGGCGCCAGTCTTATCGACGTCCTCGATCGAGTGCTCGACAAGGGAATTGTGATCGACGCCTGGGTTCGTGTCTCGCTCGTCGGCATCGACCTGGTCACCGTGGAGGCACGCGTCGTCGTCGCCTCGATAGCGACCTACCTACAATTCAGCGGACCGCTGGGCGTCTCCGACGTTTTCACGTCCGCGCCAAGCGGCGTACGGTCTCTCGGGGTTGCCGCCAGCCTCAAGAACGCCGCGACGACCAACGGCCACTGGCCGGGTCTGGGGCGCGATGAGGGCAGGCGCCCGGCGACGTCGCCCGGGTAGTGAATCGCGCCAACGTGCGGGGCTCCAGGTGCGCGTTGACTCGGTATCGACGGGAGCGCCTGCCTCACCGCTGTGCACGAGTGCTTCACAGGCGCGAGCCGATGGCCACGCAACCCTGCAACCATCGTTGTTGATTGTCGCGGCCTTGCGGAGATGATGGAGCCGGAGCGGGTTTGGCACGCTGAGTGCGTGGAGAAACCATATGAGCTTCGACGATCCAGTCTTCGAGACGAAGACCGACACCGCGATGTGCCCAGCCTGCCTCGTGCCGCATCCGATTCTCAGCGAGGATGAATTCTGGATCGTCGTGGACTGTCCGAGCAAACCGCGAAAGGTGACCACCCGCGGGTGACGGATCGGCTCTGCTCCGTGCCGGGGCGATCCGGCTAAATACCCTGGATTCGGTGCGGTTCGCACCACCGCGCGGTTACAATACCCGCCATGCGGCGCTTCCGCGTGAGCCTGGCCCAGATCAACCCGACCGTCGGGGACATCGAGGGTAACACCCGGCGCATCGTGGACGGTCTGGCGCAGGCGCGTGCGCTCGGCGCCGACCTCGTCGCGTTCCCCGAGCTGGCGATCACCGGCTACCCGCCCGAGGATCTCCTCTTCAAGTCCGCCTTCATCGAGGCCAACCTGGCCGCGCTGGCGGACGTGACGAAGGCGGCGCGCGGCCTCACCGCCGTCGTCGGCTGCGTGGACAAGCGCCAGGACCTCTTCAACGCCGCCGCCGTCATCCACGACGGGACCCTGGCCGGCGTCTACCACAAGCAGTACCTGCCGAACTACGGTGTCTTCGACGAGAACCGCTATTTCCAGGCGGGGCGCGAGGCGTCGGTCTTCTCGTTCGGCCAGACGTGCGTGGCCGTCAACGTCTGCGAGGACATCTGGTATCCGACGGGGCCGACGACCACCCAGGCGCTGGCCGGCGCCGAGCTGATCGTGACCATCAACGGCTCGCCGTACCACGCGGGCAAGGCTCGCTTCCGCGAGCGCATGATCGCCACCCGCGCCGCCGACGACGTCGTCTGGCTGGCGTTCGTCAATATGGTGGGCGGCCAGGACGAGCTGGTGTTCGACGGCGCCAGCGTGATCGTCGACCCGCACGGTGAGACGGTGGCGCGCGGGCGCCAGTTCGTCGAGGAGATGGTGACCGCGGACCTGGATCTCGACGCGGTCTTCCGGGCGCGGCTGCAAGACTCGCGGCGCCGCAAGGAAACGCTCGACGTCGCCGGCGCGCCGCGGATCAGCCTGCCGCCGCTGCCCGCACGCGAGACGGCGCCACCGCCGGCGCCGGCGCAGATGGCCGAGCCGCTGTCGCGCGTGGACGAGGTGTTCCAGGCGCTCGTGCTCGGCACCCGCGACTACGTGCGCAAGAACGGCTTCAAGCGCGTGGTCATCGGGCTCTCCGGCGGCATCGACAGCTCGCTGGTGGCGGCGGTGGCGGTGGAAGCGCTCGGCCGCGAGAACGTGACCGGCGTCACCATGCCGTCTCCCTTCTCCTCGCGGGGCACGCGCGACGACGCGCGGCGGCTGGCGAAGAACCTCGGCATCGACTTCCTGAGGCTGCCGATCACGCCGGTCTTCAAGGGCTTCCTGAAGTCGCTCGCGCAGCCATTCAAGGGCCTCAAGGAAGACGTCACCGAGGAGAACATCCAGGCGCGCATCCGCGGCACGCTGCTCATGGCGCTGTCGAACAAGTTCGGCTGGCTCGTGCTGACCACGGGCAACAAGAGCGAGATCGGCGTGGGCTACTCCACGCTCTACGGCGACATGGCGGGCGGCTTCGCGGTGATCAAGGACGTGCCGAAGACACTGGTCTACGAGCTGTGCACCCATGTGAACGCCCGCGCCGGGCGGCCGGTCATCCCCCAATCGGTCGTCGATCGCGCGCCGTCGGCCGAGCTGCGTCTGGACCAGAAGGACCAGGACTCGCTGCCACCGTACCCCGTGCTCGACGCGATCCTCGAGGCCTACGTCGAGGAGAGCCGCGGCGTGGCCGACCTGATCGCGCAGGGCTTCGATCCCGCGACCGTCCGCAAGGTCGTGCGCATGATCGACACCGCCGAGTACAAGCGCCGCCAGGGGCCCATCGGCGTCAAGATCACGCCGCGCGCGTTCGGGCGCGACTGGCGGCTGCCGATCGTGAACCGCTTCCGCGAGAAGTAGCCGGGCGCAACGCGGGCTACAGCGCGTGGGCGGGCAGCCGCAGGCGCTCCCACAGCCGCTTGAGCGGGCCGGGCGCCCACCAGTTCCAGTCGCCGAGCAGCCGCATCGTCGCCGGGACGAGCAGCGCGCGGATCACGGTGGCGTCCATCACGATCGCGATTCCCATGCCGATGCCCATCTCCTTGATCATGACCGCGCGCGCGGCGCCGAAGCCGAAGAAGACGGTGGCCATGATGAGCGCGGCGCCGGTGATGAGCCGGCCGGTAGCGGCCAGCGAGGCCACCACGGCGCGGTCGTTGTCGTGCGTGCGCTCGAATTCCTCGTGGGTGCGGCTCAGCAGCAGCACCTCGTAGTCCATCGACAGCCCGAACAGCACGCAGAACATGATGAGCGGGATCACCGGCTCGATCGGACCCGGCGTGAAGCCGAGCCAGTCCTTGAAGTGCCCGTCCTGGAAGATCCACACGAGCGCGCCGTACGACGCGGTGACCGACAGGCAGTTCATGACCACGGCCTTGAGCGGCAACAGCACGGAGCCCAGCAGCAGGAACAGCGCGACGTATGTCGCGGCCAGCACGAAGGCGACCGCGCCCGGCGCCACGCGGACGACCAGGGCGACGAAGTCCACGTCGTACGCCGTGCGTCCGGTCACGAGCAGCTCGGCGGCCACGGGCGGGTGGTGGCGGCGGACCGTTTGCACGAGGGCGCGCGCCTCCTGACTGTCCACGGCGAGCGGCGTCTGCGAGACCAGCACGGCCACGCGCGGTCCCGCCATGCGCGCGAAGGCCTCGCGCAGGGGCGGCGGCAGCATCTCACGCGGTGCTGAGGCCATCTGCTGGTACTGCTCGCGCGTGATGCGCGGGTCGAGATCGACCACGCTGTCCACGCGCGTGACGCCGGGCTGGCTGCGCAGCCAGCGGCTCAGCGCGATCAGCTCGTCCACGCGTGCCGGCGTGAGGCCCGCCTGGTCGGGATAGCGCAGCACGATCACGATGCTGTTCGGCTCCAGCTGCGGAAACTCGCGCGTGAGCAATTCCTGGCCGCGGCGTGACTCCGCGTTGTCCGGGAGCGTCGAGATGTCCGGGGTGCCGAGGTGGATGTGGCGGAACGGCAGCCCGAGCACGACGAGGATGATCGCCACCGGCACCAGCACGTGCCAGGGCCGCGCCATGGCGGCCGCGGCCAGTCGGTGCCAGATGTCGGACCGCCCGCCGGGCCGCGCGGGCCGGCGCCACAGCGGCAGCGCGTTCACGCGCGGGCCCAGGATCGCGAGCAGCGCGGGCAGCAGGGTGAGGCTGTACAGGACGGCGAACCCCACCACGACCGTGCTCGCGATGCCGATCGTGCTCACGCTGCCCATGCGCAGCAGGATCATGCCGAGCAGGCCGATGCCCACCGTCATCCCCGAGAACACGACGGTGCGGCCCGCGGTGGCCAGCGTGCGCGCGAGCGCCTGCGCCGGCGGGTGCGCGGCGAGCTCCTCGCGGTAGCGGCTCACGACGAAGAGCGAGTAGTCGATGGCCACGCCGAGGCCGATCATGGACACCACGTTGGCCGCGTACGCCGACACCGGCATCACCCGCGCGAGGATGCCGGTGACGGCCATGCCGGCGGCGACGCCGAGGAGGCCCACGGCCAGCGGCAGGGTGGCCGCGACCACCGAGCCGAACACGACGACGAGGAAGACGAGCACGAGTGGCAGCACGACCAGCTCCGCGCGCCGCAGGTCGTCCTTCACCATCTCCGTGAAGTCGTGGTTCACGGCCATGGGACCGAAGGGCAGGATCTCGAGCGCGTCGGAGCGCACCCGCTGGCGCAGCGTGGGATAGAGCTCCGGCGGCGCCGACGGCACCACCATCGACGCGAACGCCGGCGCGCGTCCCACCAGCTCCACCATCACGGCGGCGCGCCGGCCGTCGGCGGAGATGGAGCGCGGGTCCGGCGCCGGCCCGTCCCACGGCGTGCGGATCCGCGCGACGCGGGGATCGCCGCGCAGCGGGACGAGCGCGCGGCGGACCTCGGCGACGAAGCGCGGATCGGTGGCGGACAGCGTCGCGCTGCTGAAGATCAGGCCGAAGGACGGGGGCCGCGGTGCCAGCTCCTCGTCGAGGATCCGCACCGCGCGCACGGATTCCATCTCGGGCGGTACCACCGACTCGTCGAGCCGCTCACCGGGCACGACGGCGAGCCAGAGCGCCAGCGGCAGCAGCGACAGGGCCACGAGCCACCATCGCAGCCGGTGGACCACGCGTCCCCAGGAGGCGAGCATGGAGACAGATTACCAGTGCACCGTCCGGCGGCGGAAGAAGCGGCTCAGCCCGCGATGCCCTCCATCTGGAGCGCGTAGAGGCGGCGATAGAGGCCGTCCTGCGCGATCAGCTCATCGTGGCGGCCGACCTCGGCGATGCGCCCCTCGTGAATGACGACGATGCGGTCGGCGTTGCGCACGGTGGCCAGGCGGTGCGCGATGACGAGCACGGTGCGGCCGCGCATGAGGTCGGCCAGCGCCTGCTGCACCATGAACTCGCTCTCGGCGTCGAGATCGGAGGTGGCCTCGTCGAGGATGAGGATGGGGGGGTCCTTCAGGAACGCGCGGGCGATGGCCAGCCGCTGGCGCTGCCCGCCCGACAGCCGCACGCCGCGCTCGCCCACCAGCGTGTCGTAGCCCTCGGGACAGGCGAGGATGAACTCCTCGGCGTGCGCCTGGCGCGCGGCGCGCGCCACGTCGGCGAACGTCGCGTCGGGCCGCCCGTAGGCGATGTTGTAGTAGACCGAGTCGCTGAACAGGAACGTGTCCTGCGTGACGAGCGCGATCTGCGCGCGCAGCGAGGCCTGCGTGAGGTCGCGCAGGTCGTGGCCGTCCAGCGTGATGCGCCCGGCGCTGACGTCGTGGAAGCGCGGCAGAAGATCCATCAGCGTCGACTTGCCGGCGCCGCTCATGCCCACGAAGGCGACGACCTCACCGCGGCGCACCTGGAGATCGATGTCGCGCAGCGTGGGCTCGGGGGCGCCGCCGTAGCGGAACGACACGCCCTCGAAGGCGAGGGCGCGCGTGAACGCCGGCAGCGCGCGCGCGCCCGGACGGTCGGCGATGGCGGGCGGCGTGTCGAGGATCTCGAACACGCGCTCGACGGCGCCCGTCGACTGCTGCACCGTGTTCATGATCCGCGAGAGCTGCCGCACCGGCCCGTAGAGCAGGGCGACGGCGGCCGTGAACGAGAAGAAGTCGCCGGGCGTCATGGCGCCCGCGATCACCTGGTGCCCGCCGTACCAGAGCGCGCCCATGATGCCGAGCGCGGCCAGCACCTCCATCAGCGGGTCGGTGATCTCGTCGGTCCGGTGGTCCTTGAGCGCCAGCGCCAGCAGCCGCTGGTTGACGCGGTCGAAGCGCTGGGCCTCGTGGCCCTCGCGGCCGAAGGCCTTGACGATCTTGGTGCCGGCCAGCGCCTCGTGCAGCAGCACGTTGAGCTCGGCGATCTTCTCCTGCGAGCGCTTGTTGATGCGGTACAGGCGCCGGCCGATCGAGCGCACGGCCACGCCCACGAACGGAAAGACGAGCAGGGCGATGAGGGCCAGCCGCCACTCCCGCACGAACATCACGCCCACGAGCGCCGCCACCATCGCCACCTGCCGCACCGCCATCACCAGCACGGTCGAGGACACGCGCGCCAGCCGGTTAACGTCGGTGATCACGCGCGACATGAGGTCGGCCGAGTGGCGCTCCGAGAAGAACGACAGCGGCATCATCTGGATGTGCAGGTACAGCGCGCGCCGCAGGGTGGCGATGACGCGCTCGCCGACGGCGGCCATGAGATACGACTGGCCGTAGCGCGCGGCGCCCTTGAGGAGGTAGGCGCCGAAAAGGAGCAGCGGAAGCACGCGCAGCATCGTGAGGTCGCGCTTGATGAAGATGTCGTCCATGGCCGGCTTCACCAGCCACGCGATGGCGCCCTCCATGGCCGCCACCACGAGGGCGAGCGTGCCACCGACGATCAGAAGAGGGAGGTAGGGCTTCAGGTAGACGAACAGCCGGCGGTAGATCCCGACCGCGCCCGCGATCATGCGGCGCCGCGCATGCCCACGAGCCGGCGGTAGAGCGTCTCCGTCGCGTCGAGCTTGGCGTGCAGCGAGAAGTGCGCCTCCACGCGCTTGCGTCCGGCGCGCGCCATCGCCTGGGCTGCGGTCGGGTCGCTCAGCAGCGTCACGATCGCCTCGGCGAGGGCGACCGGATCGTGCGGCGGCACGAGGAGTCCCGTCTCGCCGGCGCGCACCAGCTCGGGCATGCCCTCGACGGCGGTGGCCACCACCGGCCGCTCGCACGCGAGCGCCTCGCGGATGCTGCCGGTGATGCCGAGCCCCGCCCACGACGCGTCGACGACGAGGTCGGAGGCGCAGAGGATGGCCGGGATGTCGTCGCGGTGGCCGAGCGCGGTGACGCGGTCGCCGAGGCCGGCCTCGCGCGCGCGACCGGCGATCTCGGCCACGCGCGGTGGCGGCGCGCCGACGAAGAGCAGGCGCGCCCGCGGCCGGCGCGCGGCGACCGTGCGCATGGCCGCCATCAGCTCCTTCCAGCCGCGCCAGGAGCGGACGCCGACCTGGGTGACCAGCAGGTCGTCGCGGCCCAGGCTCAGCTCGCGGCGGATGGGCGCGCCGTCCACGCCGGGATGGAAGCGCTCGAGATCGGTGCCGGAATAGATGACCTCGATCTTCTCCGCGGGCACACCGCCCGCGACGAGGCCGCGCTTGATCGACTCGCAGACGGCCACGATCGCGTGCACGCGCCGGGTCGTGTAGCCGATGCGCCGGACGCCCGCCACCGGAAAGCTCACGCCGCGGTTGAGAACGAGCAGCGTGCGCCCGCCCATGAGCCCGGCCAGCAGCGCCAGCGTGCGCGCGCGGCCCTTGTGGGCGTGGGCGACGTCGATGCGGCGGCTGCGGATCACCCGCGCCAGCCGCCAGGCCGCGCGCGGATCCCACGCGCGCGTCATCGGCACCACCACGTGCTCGACGCCGACGGCGCGGCAGCGCTCGGGCCAGACGTCGCCGGCCGGCGTGGCCACGGTGACGTGATGGCCGCGCGCGGCGAGGCCGGCCGCGAGGTCACGCAGCTGGATGGCCGCACCGGTGAAGAAGTCCGCCTTCGGGTAGAGGTGCAGGATCCGCAGGGGGCTGCCGGGCATCAGGCTCCGAAGAACGCGCGGACCGCCGTCGCCACCGTGTCGATCTCGGCGTCGGTGTGGCCGGCCGAGATCGGCAGCGTGAGGATCTCGTCGACGAGCCGCTCCGTCGCGGGCAGCGGCGACGGCGCGAAACGCTCGACGGCGGGCTGGCGGTGCGTGGGCACCGGGTAGTGCACCCCGGTCTGGACCCCGCGTTCCCTGAGGAACGCGGCCAGCTCGGCGCGGCGTGGCGTGCGCACGACGTAGAGGTGATAGACGTGGCGCGCGCCCGGCCGCTCGCGGGGCAGCTCGAGCGGCAGGCCCGCGAGGCCCTTGCCGTAGAGCGCGGCGAGCTCGCGCCGGCGATCGTTCATCGCATCGAGCCGGCGCAGCAGCACACGGCCGATGGCGGCCTGGATGTCGTTGAAGCGCAGGTTGAAGCCGACCTCCGAGTGCACGTCCTTGTTGAGCCGGCCGTGGTCGCGCAGCCGGCGGCAGCGCGCGGCGATCTCGTCGTCGTCCGTGACCACCGCCCCGCCATCGCCCATGACGGTGAGGTTCTTGGACGGATAGAAGGAGAACACGGCGGCACGGCCGAAGGCGCCGACCTTCTTGCCCTGCCAGGCGGCCCCGTGAGCCTGCGCGCAGTCCTCGAGCATCCAGAGGCCGAACTTGGTGGCGAGCTCGCGAACGGCCGGCACGTCGACCGGCTGGCCATAGAGGTGCACGGGGATCACGCCCACCGTGCGCGGCGTCACGCGGGCTGCGGCATCGGCAACGTCCATCGTGTAGAACGCGTCGGCGTCGACGAACACGGGCGTCGCATCGGCGAAGCAGATCGCCTCGATGGTCGGGAAGGCCGTGTGGGAGGGCACGAGGACCTCGTCGCCCGCCTTCACGCCGAGGGCCCGCAGCGTCAGCCAGAGTCCCGCCGTCGCGGAGTTGCTCAGCACGCAGTGACGCACACCGACGTAGCGCGCCAGCTCGGTCTCGAATTCCTTGCACTCGGGCCCGAGGATCCACTGGCGCGAATCCATGGCGGCGAGCACGGCCTGCTTGATCTCGTCATCGACCGGAGGACGGGACAGCGGAATCGTCACCATCGTGCTCCTGAAGGGATGTCAACCAAGGCGGCGGTACTTCCCGCGGAAATACAGCAACGGCTCGCCCGCTCCGTTGCGGGCGTCTTCAACCAGTCCGATGAGAATCGTGTGATCGCCCTCGACGTGCCTGGACACCGCGCGGCACTCGAGCTGCGCCAGCGCGCCCTCGATCAGCGGCACGCCGTGGCCGCTCAGGCGGTGCGCCACGCCGTCGAATTTGTCGAGGCGCGTCGTCGCGAAGCGGCGCGAGATCTCTTCGTGACCGTCGCCCAGGAAGTTGACGGCGAAGTGCCCGCCGTCGCGCAGCGCCGGATAGCTCTGTGATTTGTGATCCACGCACACGAGGATCTGCGGCGGATCGAGTGAGACGGAGCAGAACGCGCTCACCGTGAGGCCGGTGGGACGTCCGTCCGCGTCCCGGGTGGTGACGATGGTGACTCCCGTGGCGAAGTGACCGAGAACACGGCGAAACTCTTCGGGAGCGACCACCTGAACTATGTAGCAGGAAGGGTGGGTGAAAATCAAGCGAGGGCGGACCCTGGCAGGCCCGCCCTCGCCGGGGGGAGGGCATCGAACGTACAACTTGGCTCGACTCTCGACGAGACGGCCGCTCCATCTGGCAGCAATCGGCGTTCCACGCCAGGCGCAGTGTCTTTTCAACGGCTTGCGCGCGCGCCTCCGGATGGCGAGCACATGAACACGCCTCAGATTGGGAAGCGGCGTTCCCATTCGGGCCGCCCGGCCCGTCGGGTATATCATTCGTCCGTATGGCGAGCGAGCAGGATGTCCTCGACACGCTGCGCGGCATCAAGGATCCCGAGAGCCAGAAAGACATCGTCGCGCTGGGGCTCGTCCGCGACGTCGCCATCCACGGCGGCGAGGTCAGCTTCACGCTGGCGTTCGCGGCCCAGCCGCCGCAGACGAAGGTCATGATCCACAGCATGGCGTCCAAGCTGGTCGGACGCTTGCCCGGCGTGTCGAAGGTCAGCGCGAAGATGGCCGGCGGCACCGCCGCGCCCGCTCACCAGCACGGCCACGCGCACGGGCAGGCGCCGAGCGCCGCGCCGGCTGCGCCCCAGCGTCCCGCCGACATGATTCCGGAGGTCAAGCAGACCATCGCCGTGTCCTCGGGCAAGGGCGGCGTCGGCAAGTCGACCGTCGCCGTGAACCTCGCGCTGGCGCTGCACGGCACCGGTGCCAGCGTGGGGATCATCGACGCCGACGTCTATGGTCCCGACCTGCCGCTCATGCTCGGCACCAGGGGGCGGCCCGGGATGTTCGACAACCGCATCATCCCGGTCGAGGCCCACGGGCTGAAGGTGATGTCGATCGGCCTCCTCGTCGGCGACAAGGAGCCGCTGGTCTGGCGCGGACCGATGATCCACTCGTTCATCCAGCAGATGCTGCGCGACGTGCTGTGGGGGCCGCTCGACTATCTCGTGTTCGATATGCCGCCCGGCACCGGCGACGCGCAGCTGTCGCTCTCGCAGGTGATCCCGCTCTCCGGCGTGGTGATGGTGACGACGCCGCAAGAGGTCGCGCTGCTGGACGTGCGCAAGGCGATCGCGATGTTCCAGCGCCTCAACGTGCCGATGCTCGGCATCGTCGAGAACATGTCGTACTTCGTCGCCCCCGACACCGGCACGCGCTACGCGATCTTCGGCGAGGGCGGCGGCAAGAAGGTGGCCGACGAGTACGGCATGCCGCTGCTCGGCCAGCTGCCGCTCGACCCCGACACCCGCAAGGGCGGTGACGAGGGCGCGCCCATCACGGTGCGCCGCCCCGAATCCGCCCAGGCCGCGGCCTTCCGCGAGGTGGCCAGGCGGGTCGTCGAGCGGCTCGACGCGGTGGCGACGCTCCGGCCGCTGCCCACGATCTCCTGAGCGCGCGCATGGTGTCGGCGCCCGGCTCCGCCATCGTGCCGATCTTCCCGTTGCCCGACATCACGTTCTTCCCGCGCACGCTGCTTCCGCTGCACGTGTTCGAGGCGCGCTATCGGGCGATGGTGATGGACGCGCTCGCCCGCGACCGCCGACTGGGCATCGTGAAGCTCCAGCCGGGCTACGAGGCAGGCTACGCGGGCAAGCCGGCCGTGCACCCCGTGTGCGGCGTGGGCGAGATCGTCTCCTGGGAGCGGCTCGCCAACGGCCGTTACAACATCCTCGTGCGCGGCGACGCGCGCGTGCGCATCGAGCGCGAGCTGCCCGGCGACACGCTCTATCGCCTGGTCAGCGTGCGGCGGCTCGAGGACGTCGGGCCCGCCGGTGACGTGGCGCCCGCGCTCGCGCGCATCCGCGCGGCGGCGCACGCGCTGCTCGAGGCGCTCGGCCGGCCGCGCGACCTGCTCGACACGGCGCTGGCCGAGGGCCAGCCCTCGGGCGCCGTCGCCGACCGCGTCGCCGCCGCCGTGCTGCCCGACGCGACCCTGCGCCAGGAGCTGCTCGAGACGCTCGAGGTGGACGCGCGGGTCGCCCGCGTGGCCGACGCGCTCGAGACGCTCGTGCGCGAGCTGAAGGGCGGCCGCTCGTGAGGCGCGCGGCGGCCGCCGCGTTGCTCATGCTGCTGCTCTCCGCCGGCGTCGCCGACGCCCGGCCGTGGTCGTGGCTGGGCGTGCGCATCCGCGATCTCTCCGAGCAGGAGATGGACGACCTGGCCACCAAACATGGAATTCGGGAAGGGTTTGGTGTGGTGATCGTCGACGTCATGGAGGGGACACCCGCCGCGCGAGCGGGAATCAAGAGCGGCGATATCATAGTCGCCTTCGACGACCGGCCCGTGACCGAGACGCGCGCGCTGCAGCGCATGATCGCGAGCGGCCCGGTGGAGCGCGACGCGCGGTTGACGGTGCTGCGCGCGGAGGGCCGCCGCGCGCTGGCCGTGCGCCTGATGCCGATGCCGCACGCGGTGGCCGGTGAGCGCGTGGCCGCCGAGTACGGCTTCATGCTGCGCGAGCCCGACGGCCCGCAGCCCGAGCTGGGCGGGCGCCGGCCGGGCGGCGCGGGCGCCCCTGTCGTCAGCCTCGTGATGAAGGACAGCGCGGCCGCGCGGGCGGGGCTGGAGGTCGGTGACGTCATCCTCCAGGTCGAGGAGACGGCCGTCGTCACGCGCGACGCGGCCCGGGAGGCGCTCGCCGGGCTCGCGCCGGAGAAGTCGCTGCGTCTCACCGTCCGGCGGGATGACCGCCGCCTCGCCGTCGAGATCGCCCCCGCCGCCCGCTGAATCCGCGCTCGAACTCGTCACGCCG
>QHSB01000650.1 GCA_003220335.1 Candidatus Rokuibacteriota bacterium | reverse complement strand
ACGGGCCACGCTCGCGCTTCGCGATCGACTTCGGCACGTCCTCGCTGATCGCGCTGGCGCAGCAGGGGATCGAGCACAACTCGCTGGACGCGATCGTCCTCACGCACCTGCACGGCGATCACTGCGGAGGCGTGCCGTTCCTGTTGATCGACGCGATGCTCGGGGCCAAGCGCACGCGCCCGCTCACCATCGCGGGGCCGCGCGATCTGCGCCGTCGCATGGATGCCATTCGCGAGGCGCTCTTTCCGGGCTCGCACGTGATGACGCCGACGTTCCCGCTCACGTGGCTGGAGATGGAGCCGGGGCGGCCGCACGCGATCCTCGACCTCGTGGTGACGCCCCAGCCTGCGCGCCACACGCGCGAGACGAATCCCACGGCGCTGCGCGTGGAGGTCGGCGGCAAGGTCGTGGCCTATACAGGCGATACCGAGTGGACGGAGGACGTCGCGCGGGTGGCGCGCGGCGCCGATCTCTTCATCGCCGAGTGCTACTACTACGACAAGCCCATCAAGTGGCACCTGAACTATCCCACGGTGGCGGCGCAGCGCGACGCGTTCGGCGCCAGGCGCGTGATCCTCACGCATATGAGCCGCGAGATGCTCGCCCATGCCGACACGGTGCCCGAAGAGTGTGCCCACGATGGGCTGGTGGTGACGCTCTGAGCTGACCCCGCGCTTCGCCCAAGTTTTACGCCACCGTCATCGTCCTGTAACGCGCTCCGAGGACACTCGGGCCCAGATGAAGACCGCCGCCGCTGCGCGCCAGCAGCTGGGTCGCGTTCTCGTCGTCGAAGACGAGCGCGATGTCGCCGACCTCATCCGGTACAACCTCACCAAGGAAGGCTACGACGTCGTCGTCGCCCCGACCGGATCAGACGCGCTCAAGCAGGCCCGCGAGGTCCACCCCGACCTGGTACTGCTCGACATCATGGTCCCCCAGCTCAACGGGTGGGAGGTGTGCCGCCGGCTCAAGCAGGACGCGGACACCAAGAACATCCCCGTGATCATGGTCACCGGCCGCGTCGAGGAGGGCGACAAGGTCCTCGGCTTCGAGATGGGCGCCGACGACTACGTGACCAAGCCGTTCTCGCCGCGCGAGCTGCTCGCCCGCATCCGCGCCGTGGCGCGCCGCGGCCGTCCCGGCGACGGCGAGAAGAAGGCACACGTGCAGATCGGCGACCTCGAAATCGACCGCTATCGCTTCGAGGTCCGCATGAAGGGCCGTCCGGTGGACCTCACCCCGAAGGAGTTCGAGGTGCTCGCCATCCTGGCCAGTGCGCCGGGGCGCGTCTTCGGCCGCGAAGAGCTGCTCGACGCCGTATGGGGTCGGGACGGCTTCGTCGAGCCGCGAACCGTCGACGTCCACGTGGCCCGGCTGCGCGCCAAGTTCACCGCGGCCAAGCTGCCCGCCCCGGGCGTCGAGACCGTCCGGGGCGTCGGCTACCGGTTCCGCGATCCGAGCGCTGCGTAACACAAACGTAACGCGTCCATAACCGCCAGGAAACACCGGCCTGCGACCATGAGACCCGACTCGATAAGAGGAGGAGAGCGATGAAGACGGCGTGGATCGCGGCGCTGGCGCTGCTCGTGACGGGCGCGCTCGCCCAGCCGGCCGGGGCGCAGACGCTGATCAACGGTGCGGGTGCGACGTTTCCATACCCGATCTACTCCAAGTGGTTCGACGAATACGCGAAGATCGATCCCGAGGTGCGGTTCAACTACCAGTCGATCGGCAGCGGCGGCGGGATCAAGCAGATCTCCTCCCGCACGGTGGACTTCGGCGCCTCCGACGGTCCGATGACCGACGAGCAGCTGAAGCAGGCGCCGGCCGAGCTCCTGCACATTCCGACCGTGCTCGGCGCCGTGGTGGCCACCTACAACCTGCCAGGCAGCCCCAAACTGCGCGTCGTACCCGACGTTGTCGCCGATATCTTTCTCGGAAAGATCACGAAGTGGAACGACCCGCGCATCACGGCGACGAACCCCGGCGTGACGCTGCCCGATCAGCAGATCCTCGTCGTGCACCGTTCGGACGGCAGCGGGACCACCTACATCTGGGTCGATTACCTGTCCAAGGTCAGCTCCGAGTGGCAGCAGAAGGTGGGCAAAGGCACATCGGTCAACTGGCCGGTCGGCCTGGGCGGCAAGGGCAACGAGGGCGTGGCCGGGCAGGTCAAGAACACCCCCGGCGCGCTCGGCTACGTGGAGCTCGCGTACGCGGTGAAGAACAAGATGCCGGTCGCGTCGGTGAAGAACGCGGCCGGTAAGTTCGTCGAGCCGACGATCGCCGGCACGACAGCCGCTGCCGCTGCGGCGTGGAAGAGCATGCCCGCCGACTTCCGGGTGTCGCTCACCAACCCGCCGGGTGAGGACGCCTACCCGATCGCGTCCTTCACGTGGCTGCTCGTCTACAAGGATCAGCCCAACGAGCTGAAAGGGCGGGCGCTGGTGAAGTTCCTCTGGTGGAT
>QHSB01000396.1 GCA_003220335.1 Candidatus Rokuibacteriota bacterium | reverse complement strand
GTCCGGCGGCTCGGCCGCCACCGCGCCTCTCGGCCGGCTCGTCAGCAGGCCGCTTGCGGCGAGCAGCGCGATGCTGCGCTTCAGGAAGCTGCGCTTGGCTTCGTCCATGGGCATGGCCTCCCCGCGGGCGACACTAACGCAGGTGCCGGCCGTCTTCCAGTGGCTCGACGGCATCGGTTGCGGCACCACGCACGCTCGGGAGGATCCCGATGTGACTCGCGAGCCGAGGACGAATTGCTAGCTGGCGTGAGGTAGCGCGGGGACGACGATCGGCTCGTCGGCGGCCACCGTCGACGGGCGCGCGACCGAGAGCCGGAGCAGAACAGGCAGGACGACCAGGGAGGCCGTGAGCGTCACGGCCGTGCCGATCACGAGGAGCAGCCCCAGGCCCCACACGCCATGGTGGTGCGCGAGCAGGAGGCTGCCGAAGCCCGCCATCGTCGTGAGGCCGTTGAAGGCGACGCCGAGCACGGTGCTGCGTGGCAGCAGCGGGCCGCCGTCGGCACGTGCCTCGAGCGCGCGAAGCACCATGTTGACTCCGTACTCCGCGGCGGAGCCGATGATCAAGGGCAGCGCCCAGACGTTGACCAGATCGAAGCGCAGGCCGCTCAGGTGCATGACGCCGACCGTCCACAGCGTTCCGAGCAGAAGCGGAACCATGGCGATCATGGTCTCCCGGAGCCGCCGGATCATCAGCGCGGCAATGCCGGCCACGAGCACGAAGGCGTAGACCATGCCGTGACGACAGGCCCGCTCCATCATGCGCATCGACTCGTACGCGACGACCGGCTGGCCGGTGACATCCGGATCGACCGAGCGCAGCTGTTCGACGAACCGGGTGGCGCCCGGGCGCTCCCAGATGTCCTCGCGCGAGTGGATCTGCATGAGCAACCGGCCCGTCGCGCCGACGAACTTGCGCTGCAACACATCGGGCAGAGCGGCCACGGTCACCGGCCCCGGCCGCACCACCTGACGCAACCGTTCCCAGTGCTCCGAAAAGTCCGAGGCGAGCTGCCCCTGGAAATCCGTCAGGGCGATCTCCGTGAGCCGCCGGTCACGCTCGTGCAGCTGCCGGAGCAGCGTGGAGGCGATGGCCGCGGTGGGGTCCGAGGCTTGCGCGAGCCGCCGGTGCAGGCTCGCGAGCGCCTCGATGAGGGCGTCGACGTCGAGGCGTGGCGGCGCACCGACGACGACGTCGTCGACGATGGCGGCGACGCGTCCGAGGAGCGCGAGCTTTTCTTCCTGGCGCGCAGGAAGCAGGGTCAACGCGCTCTGCACGTCCGCCACGGAGGGCAGCCGCTCGAACGCCGCCTGCTTGGCGCGCAGCTCCTCGACCGAGCCGGCCGTCGCCAGGGCGGCGAAGCCCGAGCGGCCGGCCGCCGCCGCGATCTTCTTTTCCCAGACGACGGACTCCGCGTCCGGGGCTTGCAGGTTCAAGAGGTTGTAGTCGAAGCCCACGCGCGGCGCCGCCCACAAGGCGATCGCGGTGGGAACGAGCACCAGCAGCGCGCCGCTCACCGGACGGAGCGTCGGGAGGAATCCGCGGGCTGCCGGCTTCGGTGAGCCACCCGAGACGAGCACGAGGTGTGGCACGAGCCGCCGGCGATCGGTCAGGACCAGCAGGGCCGGGACGACCGTCACCGTGACCACGAAGGCCAGGAGGATCGCCGTGCCGGCGACGAATCCGAACTCGCGAATCCCGCGGAAGTTGGAGATCGTGAGCAGGTAGAAGGTGACGGCCGCCGTCAGGGCGCCGAGCAGGATGCCGGGCCCGCTGCGTGCCGCCGTCCGCGCCACGGCGAGCGAGGGCTCGCAGCCCCGATCGCGCTCCTCGTCGTAGCGGAACAGGAAGTAGATCCCGTAGTCGATACCGATCCCGACGACGACGGAGACGAACATCATCGAGAAGACGTTCAGGTGATGCACCGTGAGGGTGACGATTCCCAGCGACCAGCCGAGGCTGATGCCGAGGGCCGCGAGCAGCAGACCCGAGCTGAGCAGCCGTCGGAACGCGAGCAGCAGCAAGGCCAGGGTGAGGACGAGCGCGAGGACGGTGGCGGCCCCGGTGTCCCGGGTGGCGGTGGCCAGCTCGTCGCTGAAGAGCGCGGGTGCGCCGGTCACCCCGGCGGTGACGGCAGGAAACTCGGCACGCAGCGCCGTGATCACGCGGCGAAGCGCGCTGATCGCCTCTGTCTCCGACCGCAGGGTACTCGCCGACCCCGGAAAGTCGACCACGACGTAGAGGAGCCGTCGATCCTCGGAGAGAAAATAGCCGGCGTCGGGTGCGCTGCTCAGGCGTCCGGCAAACAGGTGTTGCCACGGTGAGCGATAGACGGGATGGTCGAGGCGCTCGGACATCTGGCCCAGGAGATCCCGGAGCAGCGCGGTGTCGACGGGCCGCCGTTCCTCGTCCGCACCGAAGACGCGCGGAAGGAAGAGGTCCCCGGTCGACTGATTGATGCCCTCGACGAGATGGTCGAGGCTCGGGGCCGCGGCGAACGTCGTGAGCAGGTCTTCCTGGCTCGCCAGGGTGTCGAAGAATCCCCGCACGGCGTCGAGCGGCAGATAGAGCAGGCCGTGCTCGGCGAGGTGGCGTGGGTCGATCCGGTACGTGACGCGCGCCGAGCGCAGCTCGCCCACGCGGAGCTCGCGCTCGAGCCGGGCCGCGTAGGCGGCGGACGTCTCCACCGACGGGCTCTGCACCGCCACCACGATGTCCTCCAGCTGGGCGAAGTCGCGGCTGTAGTCCTGGTAGAGCGTCGCCCACGGCTGGTTCGATGGAAGGAGCTGGAACTTCGAGGTGTCGAGCGCGAGAGAGCGGGCGGCGTAGCCGTAGCCCAGCACGGCGAGCAGCACCCCGAGCGACACGGTCAGCCACGGACGGGTGCAGCAGCGCCCGACCAGGCGCTGCAGGACGCGGCCGGTGGATCCCACGGTCAGCGCGCCGCCCGGGGCGCGTCCTCCGGGCCCGCGAATTCAGCCTGGTTCGACTTGATCCTCGCCACGAGGCTCTCGTAGGACGACGTCCGGATGATCCGGCTGAACTGCGAGCGATAGTTTGCGATCAGGCTGACACCCTCGAAACGGAGGTCGTAGACTCTCCAGCGACCGCCCACACCGTGGAGCAGCAGATAGTCCAGGTCAAGCTGGTCGCCGTGCGGGAGGACGACCACCGTCCGGACCAGGGCGTCGTCGCCCTGCTGCCGCTCGCCCTGAAACAGGATTTTCTCGAACGTGGCGCGCTCGACCTTGCCGTAGTACGTGCGACGTAGCAGGTCCGCGAACAGGCGGACGAACTCGTCCCGCTCGGCCGGCGTGCGCGCCTCCCAATGGCGGCCCAGCGCGCGCTTGGCCATCTCCTCGAAATCGAAGATGTCGTCGGCGATCTTTCGGATCTCGGCGCGTCGGCGGGCGGCGTTGGACTCCCCGCGCAAGCCGGGATCCTCCAGCGCGCTCGCCACCCGGTTGATACGGCTGCGAAGCTGGTCGGTCGGTGAGCCGGCGGACGCCGGCGCCGGCGCGGCCGCGGCCAGGAAGAGCAGGACAGCGGCGATCGGGGTGAGGGAGCGTGCAACAGTATTCATACCCCTAGGCACAGCAATTGTCGTGCCCTGCGCCGACATGCCCAAGCAGGCCGGCAATGGGCACTCCATGCCTCAAAAAGAAGAAAGGAGCGTCACGAGTCCGGAGAGCGGCGTCACTGCCGCAGTCGCGGATCGAGCAGGTCGCGCAGGCCGTCGCCCAGCAGGTTGGCGCCGAGCACGACCAGCGAGATCGCGATTCCGGGCACGGTGGCCAGCCACCACGCGTTCGACAGGTAGTCGCGGCCCTCGGCCAGCATGAGGCCCCACGACGGCTGGGGTGGCTGCAGCCCGAGGCCGAGGAACGACAGCCCCGACTCCAGCAACACCATCGTCGCGAACTGGCTCGAGCCCAGCACGAGGATCGGCGCGAGCGTGTTGGGCAGGATGTGCACGGCGACCACGCGCAGGTCGCCGGCGCCGAGCGTCCGCGCGGCCTGTACGTAGTCGGCTTCGCGGATCGTCAGCACGGCCGCCCGCACCGTGCGCGCGTAGAGCACCCAGCCCGACAGCGCCAGGACCGAGACGAGGGCGGCCGGGCTCGTGCCCACCACGGCCACGATGGCGATCGCCAGCATGATCACGGGAAACGCCAGCTGCACATCGGCCAGCCGCATCACGAAGGCGTCCAGCCGCCCGCCCAGCACGCCGGCCGCGAGCCCGACGACGACGCCGGCGCCGGCCGCGAGCGCCACCGCGCTGGTGGCCAGCACGAGCGAGATACGGCCGCCGTAGAGCAGCCGCGCGAGGATATCCCGGCCGAGGTTGTCGGTGCCGAGTGGGTGCGCGGCGGCGCCGCCCAGGCCGCGTGGCGGCTGCAGGCGCTGGCCGAAGGCCGGCTTGATCGGGTCGGCGCCGGCGATCCACGGCGCGAACGCGCTGGCGAAGATCACGGCGATCAGGATCAAACCGCCGACGACGATCATCGGCTGCCGGAGCAGGCGGCTCATCCGTAGCGGATGCGGGGGTCGATGACGGTGTAGAGCAGGTCGACGAGCAGGTTGATGACGACGAAGATCGTCGCCGACAGGATCAGGATCGTCTGCACCACGGGGAAGTCGCGGAAGAAGATCGCGTCGACCACCAGCTTGCCCATGCCCGGCCACGCGAAGATCGATTCGGTGATGACGGCGCCGCCGAGCAGCGTGCCGATCTGAAGCCCGAGCACCGTGAGCAGCGGGATGGTGGCGTTCTTGAGTGCGTGGCGCAGGACGACGCGCGGCTCGCCGAGACCCTTGGCGCGCCCGGTCCGGATGTACTCCTGGCCGAGGATCTCGAGCAGGCTCGAGCGTGTGAGCCGCGCCACGAGCGCCGTGGGAAACGCGGCCAAGGTCACGCTGGGCAGCACGAGGGACTGCCAGCCGTGAAACCCGGAGGTCGGCAGCCAGCGCAGGGTGACGCCGAAGAGCAGCATCAGCATGATCCCCAGCCAGAAGTTCGGCAGCGACTGGCCGAGCACCGCGAGCACGGTGCCGGCGTAGTCATAGGCGGTGCCCTGCCGGACGGCGGCCACGATGCCCAGGGAGACGCCGACCAGCACCGTCAGCGCCATGGCGCACAGGGCGAGCTGGATCGTGGCCGGCACGCGCTCGACGACCACGCGCAGCGCCGGCGACCGGTACTGGAAGGACTGGCCGAAATCGCCGCGCACCACGGATCTCAGGAAGATCCCGTACTGCACCCACAGCGGCTCGCGCAGGCCGAGGTGGCGATTCAGCGCCTCGACCGCCGACTCGGGCGCGCCCTCGGGCAACAGCATCTTGGCCGGATCGCCGGGGATGACGCGCAGGATGACGAAGACCAGGATCGAGACGCCGACCAGCGTGACCGCCGACTGCCAGATGCGCCGCAGGACGTAGGCGTGCATCGACGGTGCGCGACGTCAGGCGATACCGACCTCGTACAGCAGCACGTAGTAGTCGCGCCGCGCCTCGAAGCTGCGCAGCTTGTCGCTGATCGCGTAGATGGCGACGCTGTAGTACGGCCAGATCTCCGGCTCCTCCTCCCAGAGGATCTTCTGGATCTCCTCGTACTTCTGCTGACGCACCCGGGGATCGGGCACGCGGCCCTCGGCGATCAGCTGCTCGACGCGCGGGTCGGCAAAGCGCGTGAGCTTCTCGGCGCCGGCCTTGGTGAACCACTGGCCGAAGTACCAGTCGGGGTCGTGCGGCATGTGCGCCCAGCCGGAGAAGAAGAGGTCGTAGTTGCCCGCCGTCCGCTGCTCGCGCGCGGTGGCGATCTCGAGGTTGCGGATGTTCACCTTGATGCCGACGTCGGAGAGCATCGCCGCCACCGCCTGCGCGATCTCGAGCTGCTTGGGATAGAGGTCCTTCATGAGGACGAAGTCCAGCGTGAGGTTCTGGTACCCGGCCTGCTTGAGGATCGCGCGTGCCTTGTCCGGGTCGTACGGCTTCTGGCCGAGGCTGGTGTGGCCGATGAGCCCCGGGGGAATCGGGCTCACCACGGGCCGCGCGTAGCCCAGCAGCAGCTCCTTGATGATCGTGTTGCGGTCGATGGCCAGCGACACCGCGTGGCGCACGCGCGGGTCCTTGCCGGCTTCGCGCGCCAGCTGGAAGTGCCAGCGCTGGGCCTCGACGGCCGGCGTGTCGAGCACCTTGATGCCCGGCGTCGCCTTGAGTGTCTGCACCATGTCCGGCCAGACGCGGTCGATGACGTGGATCTCGCCCGCGCGCAGCGCGGCGGCGCGGGTCGAGAGCTCGGGGATGAAGCGCACCGTCAGCTTCTCGACCTTCGGGAGCGACGGCTTCCAGTACGTGGCGTTGGCCTCGAGATCGACGTGATCGCCGTGCGTCCAGGAGACGAAGCGGAAGGGGCCGGTGCCCACGGGCTTGCCAAAGAACGCGTCCTCGTTGCCGGCCGCCGCGGGCGGCAGCATGCCCAGCATCGTGAGGTGCGCGGGCAGCGAGCCGAAGGGCCGCTTCGTCGTCACCGTGACCGTGTAGTCATCGTCCTTCCGGACCTCTTCGAGGTCCTGGTAGACGAACGACTTGATCAGCTTGGTGTTGTCCCGCACGCGCTTGAGCGTGAAGAGCACGCTGTCCGCCGTGAAGGGTGTTCCGTCGTGGAAGCGCACCCCCTTGCGCAGCGTGAAGCGCCACGTCGTGTTGTCCACGGCCTTCCACGACGCCGCGTCGAGATCGAGTAGTGGTTGGCGGGGTCCAGCGTCAGCATTCGCTCGGACAGCCCCGCGATGATCTGGCCGCGGCGCGCCTGCGCGCGGGCGGCACGGGGGCGCGCCGCGATGCCGAGCGCGGTGCCGCTGCCGAGGAGGAACCGGCGACGACTCAGGCGTGGATGTTCCATGCCGGGATGCTACACCGAGCGTGCCCTGACGGCGTCGAGAGCCTTCCAGTCGAACTCGACGCCGTGTCCGGAGCGCTCGGGCGCCACCGCCGCGCCAGCCTCCAGACGCAGCGGCTCGGCGATGAACCGATCGAGACCGAAGCCGTGCGCCTCGAGATAGGAGCGATTCGGCGCCGCCGCCAGCAGATGGACGGTCACGTCGTGCGCGCCGTGCGACGTGACCGGCAGGTTGAAGGCCTCGGCCAGGTGACAGACCTTCATGAACGTGGTGACGCCGCCGCAGCTGGTGACGTCGGGCTCGGGAAACGTCACGCCGCCCGCGGCGATCAGGTGCCGGAACTCGTGGAGGGTATGAAGGTTCTCGCCCGCGGCGATCGGCAGGCCACCCTCGCGCACGATGCGGACGTGGCCCGGCACGTCGTCGGGGCTCGTCGGCTCTTCGAGCCAGACCGGATCCAGCTCGCGCAACGCGCGCGCGGCCCGGATCGCCTCGTCGACGCTCCAGCGCATGTTGGCGTCCACCATCAGCGGGAACTCCGGGCCGAGGTGCGCGCGCATCGCCCGCACGCGCTCGATGTCCTGCCGCAGCGAGGGGCGGCCGACCTTCATCTTGACGGCACGGAAACCGCGCGCGAGGTTGTCGTCCGTCTGCCGCAGCAGCGCGTCCACGGACAGGTCCAGGTCGATCCCGCCCGCGTAGCAGGGCACGCGCGGATCGAAGCCGCCCAGCGCGCGCCAGAGCGGTATCCCCTGGCGGCGCGTGCGGAGGTCCCACAGGGCGATGTCCACGGCCGAGATGGCGAGCGCCTGGGCCCCGCCGCGGCCGCCGTAGTGCAGCGCCCACCACATGGTCTGCCAGAGGTCCTCGATACGCTCGGCCTCGCGTCCGGCCAGCACCGGGGCGAGGTCACGCTCGAGCAGGGCGTGCACGGCGGCGCCGCCGGTCCCGACCGTGTATGTGTAGCCGACGCCCACCGCGCCGTCGCGGTCGTGCAGCCGGACCGTCACCAGCTCAAACCCGGTGATGGCGCCGTGCGTGCTGTCAGAAAGGATCGTCGGCAGCGGGATGAGGTAGTGATCGGCCTGAAGGTGGTGAATCTGCATGGCCCGATATTATCGGGCGCGCGTCAGGAGGTCGTCGTCGAGATATAGAACCGCCGACCACCGTCCTGCCTGGCTCGGGCCATCATCGTGGCCGCCTGCGTGAGCAGGTCTTCGGCCGACGCGGCGCTTTGCGGATAACAAGCCCCGCCGGCGCTCCAGGGCAGAGCGTCCAACGCCACTTCCAGGCGTTGAAGGATCGTGGGCAGGTTGGCGGCTTCGGCGTCGATGAGGAGGAGGGCGACGGTCGACTGGTCCAGCGCGGTCACGGCATCGGTCGACCTGATGAGCGAGGCAACCATGTTCACGGCCGCACTCGCATCAGCGCCACCGGTCTCAGCCTCGACGTGAATGCATACTACCGAAACGAGATAGCGCAGCCGCTGAGCCTTTCGAATCTCCATGTCGATGAGCAGCCGGAAGACGTTGTCGTCGACGATCTGCGCGCCACCTCTGGTGGGACGGGAACCCGCTACCGTTCGGATTGTCATCGGCATGCTATCGATATTTAGACATGCGGCCGGGTCGACATGCAAATTTAATGCTTCTTGACCATCATTATGAAATCGGGACGTTGCACCTCCGGTCGCGCGGTGAGCTGTCACCAATCGGTCCACTCACTGTCGTTGACAGAACGCTGAACCGGTTGAATCCGCGGAACGGATCGCCGCGCTCCACGCGGCACCGCTGCCCGTGAGTCGCACCAAAAAACGAGTGCCGACTCCCCATCGGATGCACAGGTTGCGCAAGGATCATTCAACGTCGGAGCACCGGCACAACGACGCCACTTCCGATAATCCCGCGACTCCGAGTCTTATTTCGGGATTTGTCGCCGGTGGCGTGACGCTTGCAGCGCCGCGCCTGCGGTGGATTCGGGCCCGATCCGGCGATGACCGATTCGCTCGCCTCCCCTTCGACCAGCGGCGGCGCACGAACCGTCGACCCTGCGCTCTTCCGCATCCTCGTGGACTCGGAGATGCTCAAGGCTCAGCGGTTGCGGTACAGCATCTCCGTCATTTGCGTCTCCGCGAAGGCCGTTGCCACCGAATTGTCGTTTATCGACCAGTTCCGCGGCCAGTTGCGGGCCACCGACGTCGTCGCGCCATGGCCTCCCGCCTCGCTCGTCGTCTTGCTGATCGACGCGGAGTCTGGCGACATTCCCGCCGTCATGCGGCGCATCACCCTCCACCTCGCGGAGGGCTCGTGGTGGGCAGGGGGTGTGTCCTATCCACGGGCCACCCAGGTGGCCGATGACATGCTCCGCCAGGCGGCGAGCCTCATGGAACGAGCGATCCAAGACCCGCTCAAACACCTCTATCTCGCCTGAACGGCCGTCAACCTCGGGAGCGGTTCCGCGACGCCGACTCCGTGCTGGCGACTCGGGCCAGGGCCGCGGTAAAGTTCTTCAAGATCTCCGGTTTACCGATGACTTCCGTCACGCCGAGGCGGCGGGCCTCCTCGAGCTGCTGCGGGGTGGCGCGTCCGGAGATGATGATGACCGGCAGCGTCCACTTCTTCGCGCGAATCGACCGCAATACGTCGATGCCATTGATGTTCGGCAACGCGATGTCGAGAATGAGCGCGTCCGGGCGCTCGCCTTCGAGGTGCGATAGGGCCGCCTCACCCGTGTGGATGACCGTGTTTGATGTCCCTGCTCTCGGAACGTCTCGGCCAGGACCGCTGCCACGTTGGCATCATCCTCGACCAGTAAGAGTTTCATGGTCCTCCTCCTCTACGACTTCCTTGCACTAGTAGTAATTTATTCACCGTGACACGGCGCAGAAATTGTGGATAATCGTCGAGCCCCCCGGCGCTGGCGGAGGGGCCACGTCTCGACGCGCCCCGAGACGGCTACGCACCAATCGGGGGGGCTCGTTCATGGCCGGGACGGACAAAGCATCGCTGCCATCGTCACCCGCTCGATACGCGACCGAGTACGTTCCGCTGCTGGAAGGCAGTCCAGCCATGCGGGAGATTCGGACGCTGATCGAGAGCGTCGCGGACACCGACGCGACGGTGTTGATCCGCGGCGAGAGCGGCGTCGGCAAAGACCTCGTGGCTCGCAGCCTTCACGCCGCGTCCAACCGCGCGAATGGGCCCTTCGTCAAGGTCAACTGCGCCGCCATCCCGCAGGGCCTGCTCGAGTCCGAATTCTTCGGACACGAGAAAGGAGCCTTCACGGGGGCGCACCGCCGCAAACCGGGACAATTCGAGTACGCGAACACCGGTTCCTTCTATCTCGACGAGGTCGCGGAACTGCCCCTGTCGCTCCAGGCGAAGCTCCTGCACGTGCTGCAGGATTTTCGTTTCTCTCGGGTCGGCGGTCACGGCGCGATCGACGTCGACACGCGTATCATCGCGGCGACGAATCGCGATCTCGAGCAGGCGATTGCCCGGGGTGAGTTCCGGGAAGATCTCTACTATCGCTTGAACGTCGTCGAGGTCCGGATCCCGCCTCTCCGGGAGCGCAAGGAGGACATTCCAAGCCTCGTGTCGCGATTCCTCACCTCGTTCAACCAGCAGTACGGGCGCAACAAGCAGATCAGCTCGGAGACGCTGCACCGCCTCATCGAATATCCGTGGCCGGGTAATGTCCGAGAACTCGAGAACATCGTGCGGCGCATCGTCGTGCTCAACGACGGAGAGCAGGCGTTCGAGGCGATGTGCGCGCGGCGCCGAGTCAACCACGCCGCGTCCGCTCCCGCCCCCATCACGACGGAGAGTCTGAGGGACATCGCGCGACGGGGAGCCCGCGAAGCCGAACGGCGCGCCCTCGCGGAGGTCCTGGAGCGGGTGAAGTGGAATCGGGCCGAGGCCTCGCGAAGCCTCAAGGTCAGCTACAAGACACTCCTGACCAAGATCGCCGAGTGTGGGCTCACGCCGCCCAACTCACGTTTGTCCCCGTAGCAATCAGTCGCGCGTTCGTGAGCACGACCGTCCGCTCGGACGGTCGCGCCTTCCTGCCTTGACCTCACGCTGAGGATCGCCCTCGACGCAGGGTTTCTCCGAGCCTCCACGGTAGCCCCACGGCACTGAGCCGTCCGTGGTGGGTGTCTTTGCACCACCAAGCAACTTCACACTGGGTGCCGTACTACCCCACTGCCGCGACCGTGGGATGGCGACCAAGGCCCCGCGATGTGCAATTCGCGCGAACGACGTAGGAACCACTTCTTCATACGGTGTGCGCATATGCGAATGACCGGTCTCGCACCGCGTCGCGTGTGGCACATCCTTTGCCAACGGTCTCCCCCGCTTGCGGTTAACCGAAGTGCACGCTGGAAGCGGGGTCGGGCACGTGGACGATCAAAGAGCTCTCGTCGTCGAAAGCGATCCGGCAATGCAACGGATCCTGCTCAAGTACATGAGCGACCGGGGCTGCCAGGCCGTGGTCGTCCGCTCCATACCGGACGCGCTCGACCGGCTCGCGCATGACAGCTTCAACTTCACCGTCATCGATCTCGAGCACGAATCGATGACGGCGCCCAATGTCCTGTCCGACCTGAAGTTGCAGCGAGGCGACCCGGGCACGGTCATCGCCCTGACCAGTGATCATCCCCGCGCCCCCTCCACGGTGGGGATCGACCGGTTCGTCGGCAAATCGTCGATCGAGCCCGATCTCGACCGCGCTCTGCACGCGCTCGTGGAGACGTCGGCCCTGATGCCACGGCCTCCGGCCAACGGCGGCCTGACCGTTCAGACCTCACGGGAGATGTCGCTCTGGCGCAGCAAGCGGATGCAGGAGGTCCGCGGCATCATCGAGGAAGCGGCCGGCGTGGACGTGACGGTGCTGATCACCGGCGAGACGGGCACCGGCAAGGACGTCGTCGCCCGCGCCATCCATGCGCTGTCCTCGCGGCGGTCGGGACCGTACGTCAAGGTCAACTGCGCGGCCGTCCCGCGCGAGCTCCTCGAAAGCGAGCTCTTCGGCCACGAGCGCGGCGCCTTCACCGGGGCCCACAAGCTGAAGGTCGGCAAGTTCGAAGCCGCGAACAACGGGACGATCTTTCTCGACGAGATCGGGGACCTGCATCGCACGCTGCAGGCGAAGCTCCTGCACGTCCTCCAGGACGGTGAGTTTTCGCGGGTGGGTGGCCGATCGACGCTCAGGGTCGACTGCCGCGTCCTCGCCGCGACGAATCAGGACCTCGAGCGCGGCGTCGCCGAAGGCCGCTTCCGGGAGGACCTCTACTACCGGCTGAACGTCATCCAGATCGTCGTTCCGCCGCTGCGCGAGCGCATGGCCGAGGTGCCCGCTCTCATCGACTACTTCGTCGAGATGTACGCCAAGATGTTCCGTCGCCAGTCCTACACGGTGCCGCCGGCCATCATGGAGCGCCTCCTGCGGCACCACTACCCCGGCAACGTCCGGGAGCTCGAGAACTTGATCAAGCGCCTGATCGTCCTCGGCAATCCGTTCCTGAGGAACGCCACGGACACGGCGGCCTCGGCGCGCCTGTCGTCGGGTTCCACCTCGGTGGTCGACATCTCCTTGAAAGAGGCCTCGCGCAAGGCGTCGCTGGCGGCGGAACGCGAAATCATCGCGCGGGTGCTCGAGGAGAACGGTGGCAACCGTGTGCGGGCGGCCAAGGCACTCCGCATCAGCTACCGGGCCCTGCTCTACAAGATCAAGCGCGTAGGCTTGGCGCGCATCCGCCCGACGTTCTCACCGACGATCACCAGCCTCCCGGATCCCCCGGAGTTGTGGAAGTCATGAGTCGCGCGCAGCTGATCACCATACTCGTCGCCCTCAGCCTCGCGCCCGGAGTCTCGGTCGCTCCCGTCCGAGCCGCCGACGCGTCTGCCAGCCCGCAACTCGAACAAGGGCGGGTGCAGCGGTTCCGCATCGGCCCCGAAGACACGCTGCAGATTTCCGTATGGAAGAACGAGGCCATGAGCCGCACCGTGCCCGTCCGACCCGACGGCATGGTGTCGCTGCCGCTGGTGAACGACGTGGAGGCCGCCGGTCTGACCCCGATGGAGCTGCGGGACCTCCTGACCAAGAAGCTCGGCGAATACATCCCCAACCCCGAGGTCTCGGTGACCCTGACCGAGGTCCGCAGTTTCAAGGTCTCGGTGATCGGTGAGGTGGCGAGGCCGGCACGGTACGAGCTCAGGGCAGCGACCACCGTTCTGGATGCGCTGGCCATGGCCGGAGGCTTCACGCAATTCGCGTCACGACAACGCATCGTCGTGTTGCGTGGCGATGGCAAGTCGATGAAACGCGTCCCCTTCAACTACGGCAAGGTGATCGCTTCCGAGCAAGAGAACTTCTACCTGGAACCGGGCGACATCGTCCTGGTGCCGTAGTCATCTCGCGGACGAACGGAGGGGAACGGTGGCGGACAAGTCGGGGAAGCGCTCGGGCCTGGATACGGCGCTGGCCGTGTGGAGCCGGCGACGGTGGCTGGCCGTCGCCGGCTTCGTGCTCCCCCTGACCGCGGGCGTCAGCGTCATCACGTTTCTGCCGAACATGTACCGCTCCACCGCGACCGTCCTGGTCGATCGACAGCAGATCCCCGAGACCTTCGTGCGCTCGACGGTGACCAGCGCCCTGGAGACCCGGCTCCACACGATCAGCCAGGAAATCCTCAGCCGCTCACGGCTCGAAGAGCTGATCGACCGCTTCCGGCTCTACACCGAACTGCGGAAGCGAGTCCCGTTCGAGGACGTCATCGCGAGAATGCGCTCCGACATCAAACTTGATCTCAAGAGTGTCGACGCGAGAGGGCAGCGCGAGGCGACCGTGGCCTTCACCATCAGCTACCAGGGCAGCAACCCGGGCACCGTCGCGGAGGTGACCAACACGCTCGCGTCTTTCTACATCGAGGGCAACTTGAAGAACCGCGAGCGGCAGGCCACGAACACCGCCAAATTCCTCAAGGTGCAGCTCGCGGAAACGAAGGGTCGGCTCGACGTCCAGGAGCAGCGGGTGAGCGAGTTCAAGCGGCGGCACCTCGGCGAGCTGCCCCAGCAGCTGGAGACCAATCTCGCCACCCTCGAGCGGCTGTACACACAGCTGCGGTTGAACGCGGACAACCAGACGCGCGCGGCGGAGAGGCGGCAGTCACTGTCCAGTCAGCTCGCGGAAGCCGAATCCCTGCTGTCCACACCCCTCTCGCCGACCGTCGTCATGGGGACCGCGGCCGAAACGCCCGAAGCGCGTCTGATCCGCCTGAAGGAGGAGTTGGTGCGGCTTCGGCTCCAGTTCAGCGAGAAGTACCCCGACGTCGTCCGGACGGCGGCCGAAGTTCAGGTCCTCGAGCGCCAACTCGACGCCGCCAAGTCGCAAGAGAAGAGACCCGAGGACAAACCGCCGGCGGCTTCTCAGGCTCCCCTCACGCCGTATGTGCTCCGGCTGAAAGAGGCGCTCGGCGACGTCGACGCGGACATCAAGGTGTACAAGGGCGAGGAGAAGCGGCTTCGCGACGGGATCGCCGCCTATCAGGCCCGCGTCGAGAACGTGCCGCGGCGCGAGCAGGAGTTCAGGGAGCTGTCGCGGGATTACGACAGCACGCGAGAGCTCTACCAGACACTGCTGAAGCGCTACGAAGAAGCGCAGCTCGCGGAGAATATGGAGCAGGGGCAGAAGGGCGAGCAGTTCCGGGTGCTCGACCCGGCCCTTGCGGACACCGTGCCGGCGGCCCCCAACCGCGCAAAACTGCTCGTGGTCGCGCTGATGGGTTCCCTCGGCCTCGCGCTCGCGATGGTGATGGTCGCGGAAAAAGTCGACACATCGTTCCACGCCGTCGATGACCTCCGCGCCTTCTCCCCGGTGCCGGTCGTCGTGAGCATCCCCTTGATCGTGACCCACGGCAGGATCCGGCGCCGCCGGTGGCACATGCGCCTGGCGGTGTGCGCGATCTTCATCGCGCTGATCGGAATCGTCGCCACCGCGTATTTCGCCGCCCACGGAAACGAGCGTCTGGTCGGCGTCCTCGGGCGTGGCGGGTCCTGAGGGCCGGCATGTACCTGTCCTTCTACGGGCTCAAGGAAAAGCCGTTCAACGCCACCCCGGATCCGCGCTTCATTTATATGAGCCCGGCCCACCGCGAGGCGCTTGCCCAGCTGGTGTACGCGACGCGCGAACGCAAGGGCTTCAGCGTCCTCACGGGTCGGATCGGCACCGGGAAGACGACGCTGCTGCATGCGCTGCGACAGCGGCTCGACGGCCAGACCGCGGTTGCCTTCGTCGTCAACTCCAGCCTCGACTTCGACGGCATCCTCGAGTGCATTCTCGACGACTTCGGCATCGCCAAGGGCATGGAGTCCCGCTCGCAGCGACTCCTGGCCCTCAAGAGCTTTCTCCTCGAACGGGAGCGGATGGGCCAGGCCACCATCCTCATGCTCGACGAAGCGCACAATCTCGATCCGCAGACGCTGGAGCAGATTCGCCTGCTCTCGAACTTCGAAACGCCGAACACCAAGCTGCTGCAGATCGTCCTGGTGGGCCAGCCCGAGCTGCGGGCGGTCCTCCAGTTGCCGACGCTGCAGCAGCTCAAGCAACGCATCGAGCTGCGCTGCCAGATTCCACCGTTGGCTCGAGACGAGGCCCGGGAGTACATCCGGACGCGCCTCCGTGTCGCCGGCGCGCCGGACCTGGGCGTGTTCACCGACGCCGCCGTGGAACGGATCACGGAATACTCGGAAGGCATCCCACGCCTCATCAGCCTCGTCTGCGATCACAGTCTGCTCTTCGGGTACGCCGATCAGAAGCGCCGCATCGATCGGCCGACGGTGAACCAGGCGATCGACTACCTCGAGGACGACGCGACGGCGCCGCGTCGGCTCGGACGCGTGCGCGACGCGATCGCACGTCGCTTCGGTGGCGCCGGTCGATGGAGTGTGGCCGTCGCTCGAGTCGCCCTGTGGAGTGTGGCGGCCGCTCTCTCCGGGCTCGTGGTGGCCCTCGCGCTGAGGCTCGACGCCGGCGTGCTGGCTCTCGTGCAATCGATGCACCACCTGGCGAACCGATGAGCAAGTTCCTGCAGGCGCTCGAGCAGGCGGAGCACGACGCGGCGCTGCGTCGCGATCCAGCGCCTTCGAGCGATGAGCGAGCGTCGACGGCACTTCCACCGCCGGCGGCGGGCGCTGCGCTACGAGATCGAGCAGCGGCACAAGTCGAACGACCTCTCCGTCGTCGCCGTGTCGAGTCCCGGCGCCGCCGACGGCAAGACGACGACGGCCATCAACCTCGCGGGGGCGCTGGCCCAGTCACCCGACACGCGAGTGCTCCTCGTCGACGTCGACCTCCGCTGGCCATCGCTGGCGACCCGCGTCGGCCTCGGGGATATCGGCGGTCCGGGTCTGGTGGACGCGATCCTGGACCCGACGCTCTCGTTGCCGGCGGTCGTGCACACACGTCCGCACCTGAATCTTTCCGTCGTGACCGCGGGCCGGCGTCGGGCCACGCCGTACGAGGTTCTGAAGTCGCCGCGGCTCGGCGAGCTCCTGACGGAGGCCCGCCGGCGGTTCGACTACGTCATCGTCGACACTCCCCCGCTCGTCTCGGTCCCGGATTGCCGGGTGATCGGCAAATGGGTGGACGGCTTCCTCATCGTGGTGACGGCTCACCGGACGGCCCGGAAGCTGTTGGAGGAAGCGCTGCAGGTCATGGAGCCGGCGAAGATCGTGGGCCTCGTGTTCAACGAGGACGACCGCCACCTGTCCAGGGACGCGTATCCCTTGAGGCGGCCGGCGGGCAGGAGCACCAGGAGACATTCCGCCTCGAACGACTGACGTCCAGCTCAGGAGAGCTGACGTCGGCGGCGGGCGGGACGTGCGAGCCCGATCTGGGTACGCACGCCACAGGTTGTGATCATTGGTCTCGGGTCCCGGGAAGGGGATGGAGACCAAAGGGGGCGAAGCCTTGTCAGAAGCTGTTAGCGGCGTCGTGGTCCCTCGCTGGCGTGTCCTCTGGACGCACAGCAATTCCGAGCAGCTCGTGTACGACCAGCTCGCCGGGAAGGGGCTCGAACTGTTTCTTCCGACGGTCGAGGCGTGGTGCCGGCGCGGCGGGACCCGACGCCTGTCTCGCCTTCCGTTGTTTCGCGGATACCTCTTCTGGCGGCACGCCATGGACAAGACGTCCTACCTCGAGGTGTGCAAGGCGCGAGGCCTCGTGCGTGTGCTCGGAGAGCGCTGGGACCAGCTGGCCACGGTCCCCGATTCCGAGATCGAGGCGATTCAACGACTCACCGGATCACGGTTGCCGATGCTGCCCCACCCGTATCTTCGTGAAGGACAGCGGGTCCGCATCACGCGTGGACCGCTCGCCGACGTCGAGGGGATCCTGGTCCGGATAAATCCCAAGAAGGGCCTGCTCGTCGTCTCCGTGAATCTCCTGCGACGAAGCATCGCGGTCCAGCTCGACTGCACGGCGCTCGAGGCGGCCTGAGAGGCCGGCGCCCCATGTGTGGAATCGTCGGCTACGTCGGCCACCGGGATGCGATGTCGGTCATTCTTCCTGGACTCCGACGCCTCGAATATCGGGGCTACGACTCCGCGGGCATCGCGACCGCAAGCGATGGCTGTCTGGACGTCCGCAAGAAGACGGGAAAGATCGCGGCGCTGGAGATGGCGGTGGCGGGCGATCCGCCCCGTGGAACGCTGGGCATCGGGCACACGCGATGGGCCACCCACGGCCGGCCTTCGGACGCCAACGCCCATCCACACATCGATTGTCTGGCGGGGCTGGCCGTCGTGCACAACGGCATCATCGAGAACTATCGCGACCTCCGCAAGACCATGGCCGCGGAACAGCATCGATTCCGGTCACAAACAGACACCGAAGTGATCGCTCACCTGATCGAGCGCCATCAGGCCGACGGCCTGGTCAGCGCCGTGTCGCGGGCCGCCCGAGAGCTCGAGGGCGCCTATGCCATCGCCTGCATCGCCGCCGACGCCCCGAACACGCTCGTCGCCCTCCGGCGCGGCAGCTCTCCGCTCGTCATCGGATTCGGTCAAGGCGAGATGTTCGTCGCCTCGGACGTGCCGGCCCTCTTGGGCTGCACGCGCGAGATTCTCGTCCTCGAGGAGAATGAGATCGCGATCCTGACCCCCGAGGGGCTGACGCTGCGTTCCGTCGATGGAGTCCCGGTTCGACGCCATCCCACGACCGTCCGGTGGGACCAGGAGGCGGCAGAGAAATCCGGGTACCCGCATTTCATGCTCAAGGAGATCTTCGAGCAGCCCGAGGCCGTCCGAAACACGATGTGCGAGCGGGTCGACCCACAGGAAGGGCATGTCCAGATTCCCGAGCTCGGGCTGAAGGATCGGGACCTCGCGGGCCTGAGCCGCCTGTGCTTCGTGGCGTGCGGAACGTCATGGCACGCGGCGCTCGTCGGCAAATACCTCGTCGAAGCGTTTGCGCGGCTGCCGGTCGACGTCGATGTCGCGTCGGAATTCCGCTATCGGCGGCCGGTCGTGGACAGTCGCGTCCTGACGGTTCCGATCTCGCAGTCCGGGGAGACGGCCGATACGCTCGCCGCCCTGCGCGAGGCCAAGGATCACGGCTCCCGGACGGTCGCCATCTGCAATGTGGTGGGCAGCTCACTGGCGCGGGAGGCGGACGGCGTCGTCTATACGCGGGCGGGCATCGAGATTGGCGTCGCATCGACGAAGGCATTCACGGCGCAGCTCATCGCCGTCACCCTCATGGCGCTCAAGCTCGGGCTCGCGAGAAACATGATGGACACGATGTTCGTGCGCCAGACGGTGAAGGCCCTGTGCGAGCTACCCGATCTCCTCTCCGTCGTCCTCGACCAGAGCGACGCGATCCGTCGCGTGGCGGCACGCTTCGCCGATTGCGACCACGCCCTGTACCTGGGCCGTGGGCTGAACTTTCCGCTGGCGCTCGAAGGCGCGCTCAAGCTGAAGGAGATTTCGTATATCCACGCCGAAGGGTACCCGGCCGGCGAGATGAAGCACGGCCCCATCGCGCTCGTCGACTCGCGCATGCCCGTCGTCGCGATCGCGCCGCGCGGGGAGACGTACCACAAGATGGCGAGCAATATCGAGGAGATCAAGGCGCGCGACGGTATGGTGATCGCGGTCGCGACGGCGGGCGACGAGGAGATTCACGCGAAGGCCGACGTCGTGATTTCCGTTCCCGCGACGCTGGAATGGCTCCAGCCCGTCCTCAACGCAGTCCCGCTGCAGCTTCTCGCGTACCACGCCGGAGTGCTGCGCGGCTGTGACGTCGATCAGCCTCGCAACCTCGCGAAGAGCGTGACCGTCGAGTAGGAGAAGGCCACCTCATGTCCGACACCTCGCCCGACCCCATCGACCACGCGACAACGCTGAGCCGTCTCATCGCGACGCACACGGCGCGCTTGACCATCATCGGTCAGGGGTACGTCGGCCTCCCGCTCGCCGTGGAGTTCGCCAAAGGGGGCTTCCCGGTCACCGGGCTCGACACCGACCGCGACCGCGTGACCGCTCTCGCCACGGGCCGGTCCCACGTCCCCGACGTGCCGAGCGAGGAGCTGCAGGCGCTGCTGAAAGCCGGACGGTATCGCGCGACTACGGACGCCGCCGTCCTCGCGGACAGCGACGTCATCGTGATCTGCGTGCCGACTCCGCTCGGGAAATCGAAGGACCCCGACATCTCGTACGTGACCACGGCATCGAAGGAAGCCGCCTCGCGCGTTCACCCGGGCCAGCTGATCGTTCTCGAGAGCACGACCTATCCCGGGACGACCGAGGAACTCCTGCTGCCCCTGTTCCAGGCGAACGGGGGCACCATCGGCGAGGATCTATTCCTGGCCTTCTCGCCGGAGCGGATCGACCCTGGCAACGCCGCGTTCAAGGTCGGCGACATCCCGAAAGTCGTGGGCGGGGTGACGCCGGCATGCAGCCGGATGGCCGCGGGCCTGTACGGCGAGATCGTGCCGCGAGTGCACGAGGTCTCGACCCCGAAGGTCGCGGAACTGGCGAAGCTCTACGAGAACGTGTTTCGCAACGTGAACATCGCGCTCGCCAACGAGTTTTCGGTGATGTGCCGCTACCTCGGGGTCGACAGCCGCGAAGTCATTGACGCCGCCGCCACCAAGCCGTTCGGCTTCATGCCGTTCTACCCCGGACCGGGCATCGGCGGTCATTGCATTCCGGTGGATCCGCTGTACCTGTCGTGGAAGATGCGGCTCAATGGCTACCAGGCGCGGTTCATCTCGCTGGCCGACGATATCAACCACTCGATGCCCGGGCATGTGCTGAGCCTCGTCGGTGAGGCGCTCAACGATTCCGGCCTGGCCTTCAAGGGCGCACGGATCCTCGTGCTCGGCGTCGCGTACAAGCGCGGCATCGGTGACACCCGCGAGTCGCCGGCGTTCGAGATCATCGCGGCGCTGCGTCGCAAGGGCGCCGAGGTGTCCTATGCCGATCCGCACGTCCCGGCGCTCTGGGTCGACGGGGCGCCGATCAAGGCGGTGGACGTCACCAAGGATGAGCTCGAACGCGCCGACTGTGTGCTCGTGCTCACCGATCATCCCGAGTTCGACTACGCGGCGGTGGCCCAGCATGGGCGGCTGATCGTGGACACCCGTCACAGGGTGCCCTCCCTTACGCACGGACGCGGACGTCTGGTAAGGCTCTGACGCGGGCGCGACCCGCAAAGCGATGACCATGGGCCTGTTTCGGAAGAACAACCTGCGTTCGCCCGCCGCCGGGGACGCGCCCGCCGGCGCGAACGGATGGCCGGGCGGCGCCCACGGCATCCTGCCCGAGCGGGAGTTCGTTCGCGCGCTCACGCTCGAGCGCAAGCGGGCCGAACGCTCCCGCAAACTGTTCGTGGTGATGCGGCTCGAGGTACGCCCGCCGCACCCGAGGGCCAAGCGAGACACCCTGCTGGGGACGACGCTGCCGATCGTTCGCGCCTCGATCCGCGAGACCGATATCGCCGGCTGGCACGAGCAAGACGCGGCGCTCGGCGTGATCTTTGCGGAGCTCGGAACGGGCGGCAAGGAGTCCGTCCTGGGCGCCCTCCGCGCCAAGATCACCGCCGCCCTGCGCTCGACGTTGCCGCCGGAGGAGATGGAGCGCGTTCACATCACGTTTCACTGTTTTCCGGACGACTGGAACGCCGGCGAGCCGGGGCAGCCCGTCGGCAATCTGTATCCCGACCTCGTCGAGCGCGACGAAGCCCGTCGCGTGGCCCGCGGGATCAAGCGAGGCATTGACCTGCTCGGCGCCACCATGGCGCTCGTCGTTCTCACACCCGTGCTCGTCGCGGTGGCGATCGCGATCAAGCTGACCTCGCGGGGGCCGGTGCTGTTCCGGCAGAAGCGCATCGGCCAGTACGGCGTGCCCTTCACGTGCCTGAAGTTCCGGTCGATGCACGCCGTCAACGACGCGCACATCCACAAGGACTACGTCACGCGGCTCATCGCGGGGCGCATCGACCACGAGCCGTCCGGGGCCAACGGGAAGGCCGTGTACAAGCTGACGAACGATCCTCGGCTCACGCCCGTCGGCGCGTTCCTGAGGAAGCTGAGTCTGGACGAGCTGCCGCAATTCTTCAACGTGCTGCGGGGACAGATGTCGCTGGTCGGCCCCCGCCCGCCCGTTCCCTACGAGCTCGAGGTGTATGACGTCTGGCATCGCCGGCGCCTGGTGGAGGTGAAGCCCGGCATCACCGGCCTCTGGCAGGTCAACGGCCGTAGCCGGCTGCGCTTCGACGATATGGTGCGTCTCGATCTGCAATACGCGACGACATGGTCCGTCTGGTTGGACATCAAGATCCTGCTCCGGACGCCCCACGCCGTGCTCTCCGGCGAGGGCGCGCACTAAACGCGCGCCCTCGCTCTCACCGCTGCTCAAACGCTTCCACCTCCAGGGTAAAGACCATGATTCGAATGGGTGTGATCGGCTATGGCTATTGGGGTCCGAACATCGTCAGAAATCTGCGCGGCGTAGACGGCTGTGAAGTGGCCACCGTCTGCGACCGCAGCCCGGGGGCGCTCACGCGGGTGGCCCAGGCCTATCCGGAGGTCGCGACCACCAGGGACGCTTCTGAGCTCATGACCTCGCCGAAGATCGACGCGGTGGCGATCGTGACGCCGGTCCACACGCATTTCCCGCTGGCCAAGAGCGCTCTGCAGCACGGCAAGCACGTGTTCATCGAGAAGCCGTTCACGGCCACCACGGCCCAGGCGGAGGAGCTCATCGAGCTGGCCGCGCGGCGAAATCTGACGATCATGGTCGATCACACATTCCTGTTCACGGGGGCGGTCAGGAAGATCCGTCAGCTGATGGACGAGGGGGTGCTGGGGGACATCTACTACTACGACTCGACACGGGTCAACCTCGGGCTGTTTCAGCACGATGTGAGCGTCGTGTGGGATCTCGCCCCCCACGACCTTTCCATCATGGATTTTCTGATCCACGGCAAGCCGGAAGCGGTCATCGCGACCGGCGAGACCCACCTGAACGGTCTCGTGGACGTCGCCTACATCACCGTCTATTTCCCGGGGAACACCATCGCGCACATCAACGTCAACTGGCTGTCGCCGGTGAAGATCAGAACGACGTTGATCGGGGGCGAGAAGCGGATGCTCGTCTGGAACGACCTCGAGGCCGACGAAAAGCTCAAGATCTACGACAAGGGCGTCGCCATGAACGGCAACGGTCATGGCAATGGCAAGCAGGGACTCTACGAGCTGCTCGTCAGCTACCGTTCCGGCGACATGTGGGCGCCGCGCGTCGAGCAGACCGAGGCCCTCAAGGTCGAGCTCAGCTATTTCATCGACTGCGTGAGGACGACCCAGACGCCGATCAACGACGGTGTCGCCGGACTACGCGTCGTTCAACTGCTCGAGGCGGCCGATCGATCGCTCAAGGAGCGAGGCCGGACGGTCACCCTATGACGAACTATCACTGCATCGCCCCGGACGTGAAGCTGGGTCAGGGCGACACGCTCGCGAAGTTCATCAACCTGTACGGCTGCGAGGTCGGGGACAACACGAAGATCGGCGCCTTCGTCGAGATTCAGAAGAACGCCCGGGTCGGAAAGAACTGCAAGATCTCCAGCCACACGTTCATCTGCGAGGGCGTGACGGTCGAGGACGACGTCTTCATCGGCCACGGCGTGATGTTCATCAACGACTCCTATCCCCGCGCGACGATCAACGGTCAGCTGCAGACCGAACAGGACTGGAAGGTCGAGACCACGCTCGTGAAGCGTGGTGTCTCCATCGGCTCGGCCGCGACGATCCTCGCCAACGTGACCATCGGCGAGAACGCGCTCATCGGGGCCGGGAGCGTGGTGACCCGTGATGTACCGGCCAACGCCATCGTGGCGGGAAATCCCGCGCGCCAACTGCGGTATCTCATTCCCAACGGAGCCGGAGCAACCCCATGACGACGAACGGACATATTCCGATGCTGGATCTGGTGACGGTGCACCGTGAATTGGAGGAGGAGCTGGTCTCGGTGTTCCGGGCGGCGCTCGGGACGGCACGGTTCATCGGCGGCCCGATGGTCGAGGATTTCGAAGTGGAGTTCGCCGAATTCTGCGAGACCCCGCATTGTGTCGGGGTCGGGAGCGGCACCGACGCCTTGCGCTTCGCGCTGATCGCCGCCGGAGTGCAACCGGGCGATACGGTGGTGACCGTTCCGAACACGTTCATCGCCACCACCGAGGCCATTTCCCAGGCCGGCGCGCGGCCGGATTTCGTCGACATTCACGAGCTGACCTACACCCTCGACCAACAGCCCGGTGACGGCCGTCATCCCCGTGCATCTGTACGGGCAGACCGCCGACATGGATCCCATTCTCGAGCTGGCTGACGAGTACGACCTGATCGTGATCGAGGATGCCTGTCAGGCGCACGGCGCCGAATACCTCTCGAGGAAGGACGGCCGATGGCGCAAGGCCGGCTCGATGGGCCACGCGGCGGTCTTCAGCTTCTACCCCGGCAAGAATCTCGGCGCGTGTGGCGAGGCGGGGGCGATTACCACGCACGACGAGGGCCTGGCCGAGCACTGCCGCAAGCTGCGGGACCACGGGCAGGCGAAGAAATACTTCCACGCCGTGGAGGGGTACAACGGCCGCCTCGACGCCGTGCAGGCGGGCATCCTGCGCTCGAAGCTTCGGTACCTCGCCAAGTGGAACGAGCAGCGTCGCGAGTGCGCGCGTGTGTACGACGAGCTGTTGGCCGACGGCGCCGCCGCCGTCACCGTCCCCCACGTGCCAGCCTGGTCGAAGCCGGTCTACCACCTCTACGTCGTTCGAACAGGGTCCCGCGATGATCTGCAGCGCCACTTGGCCGACGCCGGCATCGGGACAGGCATTCACTACCCGGTCCCACTTCACCTCCAGCTTGCCTATGCCAGGTCGGGCTGGAATCGTGGAGACTTTCCGGTGTCCGAGGAAGCTGCGGCCGAAATCCTGTCACTGCCGATGTTCCCAGGTTTGTGTCCGGGGAGTCAGCGTCGCGTGGTCGACGCCATCTCAGCCTTCGCCTCGCTTCGTTCTGCCACTCGATAACTCTTACCCGCGCCGCGATGAAAATCCGCAGCCGCCGCTTGTTGAAGGCTCTCTTTGCCTTGAAAGGCAATTTGCGCGCCGGCGCGACACCGCAGCCGCGGGTCTTCGACGGTGTCGCGGTCGCGCCCTTCAAGAACGATGCACGAGCTGCGGCCTGCATCTCCGCGGACTTCGAGTTGAGCTGGGCGTTTCGGCACCATCCGCAAGAGGTGGCCCGAGAGCAGGGACGTCGGGAACGCGACAACATCCCGGTGCTGCTGGAGATCTTCGAGCGCTGTGCCGTCCCGATCACGTGGGCCACCGTCGGTCATCTGTTTCTTGAACGGTGCAGCAGGACCTCTCACGGACTGGCGCACCCGGACATGCCACGCCCTCCCCACAACGCATCCTGGGCGGGTGACTGGTACATGCATGATCCCTGCACCAACTCGGGCGATGACCCGCTCTGGTATGCTCCCGACCTCATCGAGCAAATCCTACGAAGCCGTGTCCCCCATGAGATCGGGACTCACTCGTTCAGCCACATCGACTTCTCGCCCGCGTGCTCGAACTCCATCCTGGTCCGCCGCGAACTTGAAGAGAGCGCCATCGCCATGCGCCGGTTTGGCGTCACGCCAAAGTCATTGGTCTACCCGTTCAACCGAATGGGGCATATGTATCATGACGTTCTTGCCGAGATGTCGATCACTGCCGTCCGGCACCGCGATCGACGCATCAGACTCTCGTATCCCGAGCGAATGCCTTCCGGCGTGTACAAGTTCTATGAAAGCATGAATCTCCGGCGGCCCAGGCACTACGATTATCTCGACAAGGTGAAGATATTCGTCGAGACGGCGGTGGCCCGGCGCGCCGCGTTTCACCTTTGGTTCCATCCCTCTGATCCCCGATCCCTCCTGGAGACGGAGCTTCTGGACATCGCGCGGTATCTCGATGGCCAGCGACGAGAGGGGCGCGTGTGGGTCGCACCTATGGCCGAGATCGCCAGCTACTGCGAAGCACGGCACACGTTGACGCCCCACGTCCAACGGACCGACGGCGAGATGGTGGTCCGCTGGCGGGGCTCGTTCGCGAGTGAACGATATGGCCACACGGACCTCACCCTGGTCTTTCCGCCCCTCCCCCGGCCTCGAATGATCACGTTG